>NZ_JBHWEB010000165.1:0-17241 GCF_042734395.1 Amycolatopsis sp. NPDC059657
CGTCAGCTCTGAGCTGACGAACGCCACATTGGGGGTTCCAGAGCTGACCAAAGCCACATTGGGATTTTTTTCCCGAGGTCAGGAGGCGGCGACCAGGGGCGCCAGGGTGGTCATGACCGCGGAGCGACCCAGGTCGACGGCCCGCCGCAGTACGGAGGGGTCCCGTTCGATCGAGCCGATGTTCGGCGAGTTGAGCGGGGGGCGGATTGAGAGCAGGCGGGGGTCTGAGGTGAGCATTTGGGCGTCCGCGATGTCGCGGGCGTGCTGGGTGCGCCAGGCGTCCAGGGTTCCGGGGGCGTAGCGGCGGAGGAAGCGCGGGACCACGACGTCTTGGACGCGGGGTGGGGGCAGCGGGAGTTCGTCGGCGCGGCGGGTGCGCAGGACCAGGACGTGGGTCGCGCCTTGGGAGAGCGCCGTGCGGAACGGGATGGGTTCCGCGACGCCCGCGTCGACGAAGTGGCGGCCGCCCAACGCGATCGGCGGGCCGGCGAGAACCGGCATGCAGGAGGTCGCGGCCAGTGCGAGCTTGACCGTGTCGACGTCGACCACGTAGCCGTGCAGGTCGGTGGACTCGCCGGTGTCGGCGTCGGTCGCCAGCGGGTGGAACTCGACCGGGTTGGCCAGGATCGCCGGGAAGTCCATCGGCTCCAGGTGCGAGTAGACCTGGTGGACCAGGTAGTCCAGGTCGATGACCGACCGGCCGCGCAGCGGGTGCAGCGGGTTCATGATGCGGCGCATCACGTCGGGGTTCCACCACGAGCGGACGCCGGTCACGGAGCGGCCGCAGAGCAGCCAGGCGCCGTTCAGCGCGCCTGCCGATGAGCCGTAGACGGCGTCGAACGCGGGCAGCAGGCCGAGTTCTTCGAGTGCCAGGACCATGCCGCTGGAGTAGGTGCCACGGCTGCTGCCCCCTTCGATGGCCAGCGCCACCCTGGCCGAATCCGCGCGCTGACCTGGGGAGCTGCCGGACTCCATCCGGGAAGCGAGCAGCCGAAGTACTTCGTGCATACAACTATTATGAACGATTCAGTGATAGGCGTCTCGTTGCAGTGCAACTAGTTGCATATCAGACTCGGACCATGGCGTTGGAGCACGCGATACTGGTGTCGCTGGCCGAGCGGTCCGGCTCGGGCTATGAGCTGACGCGCCGGTTCGAGAAGTCGATCGGGCTCTGGTGGAGTGCCACCCACCAGCAGATCTACCGCGTGCTCAAGCGCATGGAGCTGGCGGGCTGGATCGTCGTCGACCACGTCGAGCAGTCGGGGAAACCCGACAAGAAGGTCTATACCGTCAGCGACGACGGTCGCGAGATCATCAAGCGCTGGCTGGCCGAGCCGGATCCGGCCGCCGGTCCTCGCGAACTCGCCGTCAAGGTCCGCGGCGCCGCGCTCGGCGACGTCGCCGCGGTCGCCGAAGAAGTCGCGCGCCACCGCGACAAGCATGCCGAGCAGCTCGACGTCTACCGCCAGTTCGAGAAACGCGATTTCCCGGCGCCTGCCGACCTCAGTGGACAGTCATTGCATCAGTATTTGGTGCTGCGCGGGGGAATCCGGACCGAACAAGGGCTCGTCGAGTGGCTGGAAGAAGTTCTCGAAGCGCTCCGGAAGGGCATCTCATGAGCCAGTACCCGAACCTGCTGTCGCCACTCGACCTCGGCTTCACCAGCCTTCGCAACCGAGTCATCATGGGCTCGATGCACACCGGCCTCGAAGACAAGGAAAAGGACTTCCCGCGCCTCGCCGAGTACTACGCCGAACGCGCACGCGGTGGTGTCGGGCTGATCATCACCGGCGGCTTCGCGCCGAACCGCACCGGCTGGTTGCTGCCGTTCGCCTCGAAGCTCAGCACGAAGGCGGAAGCCAAGGCGCACAGGCAACTCACCGATCCGGTGCACGAGGCTGGCGGCAAGATCGCGCTGCAGATCCTGCACGCGGGACGCTACGCGTACAACCCGTTGAGCGTGTCCGCGTCGAGCATCAAGGCGCCGATCAACCCGTTCAAACCCCGTGCGCTGACCGGATACGGTGTGCGGCAGCAGATCCGCGCGTTCGCGAACTGCGCGGCGCTCGCCAAGGAAGCCGGGTACGACGGCGTCGAGATCATGGGCTCCGAGGGCTACTTCATCAACCAGTTCCTCGCCGAACGCACCAACAAGCGCACCGATGACTGGGGCGGAACGCCCGAGAAGCGCCGCCGGATCGCCGTCGAGATCGTCCGCCGCACCCGCGAGCAGGTCGGCCCCGACTTCATCATCATCTACCGGCTCAGCATGCTCGACCTCGTCGAAGGCGGCCAGAGCTGGGAAGACGTCGTCGCGCTCGCGAAGGAAGTCGAGGCCGCGGGCGCGACGATCATCAACACCGGCATCGGCTGGCACGAGGCCAGGGTGCCGACGATCGTCACCTCGGTGCCGCGCGCCGCGTTCACCTGGGTCACCGGCAAGCTGAAGCCGCATGTCGGCATCCCCGTGGTCACCTCGAACCGGATCAACATGCCCGAGGTCGCCGAAGAGGCGCTGACCAGCGGCAACGCGGACCTGGTCTCGATGGCACGGCCGTTCCTCGCCGACCCGGAGTGGATACTCAAGGCCGAGAGCGGCCGCGAGGACGAGATCAACACCTGCATCGCCTGCAACCAGGCCTGCCTCGACCACGCGTTCAAGAAGAAGACCGTGTCCTGCCTGGTGAATCCCCGCGCGGGCCACGAAACCCTGCTGAAGCTGACGCCGACCCGCCGCGTCAAGCGAGTGGCCGTCGTCGGCGCCGGGCCCGCCGGGCTCGCCGCCGCGACGAGTCTCGGCGCGCGTGGTCATGACGTCGAGCTGTTCGAGGCGGACAGCGAGATCGGCGGACAGTTCGGCATCGCGCGCAAGATCCCCGGTAAGGAAGAGTTCGCCGAGACGATCCGTTACTACGCAAGGCAAATCGAGGTTTCCGGGGTCAAGCTTCACCTCAACACCCGCGTCACCGCGGCCGATCTGGTCGATGCCGGTTTCGACGAGGTCGTGCTCGCCACCGGTGTCACCCCGAGGATGCCGTCGATCCCCGGCGTCGACCACGCCAAGGTCCTGTCCTATGTGGACGTCGTCAAACACGGCAAGCCGGTCGGCGACAAGGTCGCGGTCATCGGCGCGGGCGGAATCGGCGTCGACGTCAGCGAGTTCTTGACGCACAAGGACTCCCCGGCGCTCGACCTCGACTCCTGGATGGCCGAGTGGGGCGTCACCGATCCCGAGACCGCCATCGCCGGGCTGACCAAGCCGAAGCCGGAGCCGTCGCCGCGTCAGGTCTTCCTGTTGCAGCGCAAGACTTCCGGCATCGGCGCTGGGCTCGGCAAGACCAGCGGCTGGGTGCACCGCGCGGCGTTGAAGGCCAAGCGCGTCGAGCAGATCAAGGGCGTGCGCTACGACAAGATCGACGACGACGGCCTGCACATCACCGCCGACGAGAAGTCGCGCGTGCTCGACGTGGACACGGTCGTGATCTGCGCCGGCCAGGAACCGCAGCGTGAACTCGCCGACGAGCTGCGCGCCGCCGGGCTCACCGTGCACCTGATCGGCGGCGCGGACGTGGCGGCCGAGCTCGACGCCAAGCGCGCGATCAACCAGGGTGTCCGGCTAGCCGCTGATCTCTAGGAAGTTCAGGCGCCGGGTTTCGGCGGACGTCCCGTCCGCCACCCGGTCGTCGAACCACGCGGCCAGCGCACGCCAGTAGTCGGCGCGGCGGCAGAAGTCCTCGGGCAGCGGCATGTTGTCCAGGGACTTCACCGCGGCGACCAGCTGGTCGAGCCTGCTGTCGCAGCCCATGATGTACTCGGGCGCGATCTTGTTGCTGTTGATGGGCTTCTCCGCCGGGACGCCGTGAAAACCTCGATGCTGCAACGCCAGCAGGTCCTCGGTGTACGACGGGAACCCGGCGACCTTGCCGGGGTAACCCGACTCGACCGACCACCGCCGGTACGCACAGATGGCCTGGAACCGCGTGTACCAGTCCTGCCTGCTGACGGCCAGGTCGCGCAGCTGCCGCCAGACGTCACTGTCGATCGCGCGCCACTCGTCGATGGTCCGGTCGTCCGGCACGGGCCCGGTGTCGCGCGCCTTGGCATGCCAGAAGTGTGCCCGGCAGCTCGCGATGTCGAAGACCAGCTGCCGCAGGTAACTCGCCTGCTGCCAGACGTGCGCGCGATGCGGGCGCAGCGGCGCCGGCCGATCCGGCGCGAAGGTGACCATCTCGAACACGCGGAACAATTCGTGCCCGCGCAACGAAACGAGGTCCGGATCCTCGTCCATCACCCAAGACCGGCGCCCGGCCAACCGTCCACTGTGGCTCACGGTCGCCGCGTGATACAGCTCCCGCACGGCACTGCGCGCGACCTGATCCCGCGCGCTGCCCGCCAGATGCGGGTTGAGCGCCTTGCGTCGCATGTCCGCCTGCCCGCGCGGGCCGACCTTCATCAACGCCACCGCGTAGACGCTGGCCGCGTTGTAGCACTCGGCCCAGGAACTCCGGTGCCCCGAACCCTGGACGACCTTGGTCAGCGCCTTGGGATCCGGCGGCCAGGTTCCGGCCGGGAAAACGTTGGGCGGCATCAGTTTCGGCTTCGGCTCCGGATAGACCGGCCGAGGCCTCGGCACCGCGCCGGTGAGCGGCTCGACGTCGGCCATCGCACGCCGCAGCACGACCCAGGCGAGACAGAGGCGCAGCGCGCGGTTGGTCAGCAGCGACCAGCTGTGCCGGTATCGACGCCAGAAATTGTGGTAGTCCGCGATCAGCCGCTCGATCTCGTACTGCGACAACGCGCACAGGTACGACCGCAGCTCGGCCGCGCGGTCGTCGTACAGCTTCTTCTCGCCCCTGGTCGCGGTCGGCACCACGAGTTCGCTGATCGGTGCACGCAGCAACCTGTTGTGCCGCGCCAGTCTTTCTGATCGGGAGATCCATTGTGGACAGGTCCGGATGTCCAGCTCGACATAGCGCTCGAACCGGAGCCGCAGCGCGGCGCGCAGTTCCGCGCGCTGGCTGATCCGCGCGTCGTACCTGGAATCCGCGCCACGCCGCGGTTTGCGCACCCACCACGAGCTGGCGATCGAGTCGCCGTGCCCGAGCACCAGCGCGTGCCGGTACCTGGCGAGCAGCAGCGCGACCTCCTGATGCTTGGCCATGCGGCGTGGCTGCCGCTCGAAGTCGCGGCCGATCCACCAGCGCGCGAGCTTCGGGCGGCCGCGGCTGCAGATGGTGATCACGTCGTCGTAGGTCGCCAGCGCGTCCAGGTGCAGGTCGAGTTGTTCCTGCAGCGACGCGATCTCAAGTCTGATGTAGACGTTCGACGGGTCGAGGGTGAGCGCGCGGTAGTACTCGGCGAGCGCCTCGTCGTACCGGTTGTGCTCGACGAAGTAGTTGGACCGCTGGTAGGCGTCGAACAGTTCCCACGGGATCTTCGCGTTGCGCCAAGCCGCCCAGTGGATGTTCTTGCGTACGTATGCGCTGCGCGGGATGACCAGCGCTGCCACCGCATTCGCGGCCTGATGCAGCACCCGCGGCCAGTTGTCATCCTCGATCACCAGCGGGCTGGCGGCGAAGCGCGGCATGCGCACGAGTTCGAGGATCAGCTGATAGCGGCCGTTCACGTTGCCGGGCCGGACTGTGCCGCTGATCTGGAACGCGGCGGGCGGCTGCACGAGCTTGATGAGCTTCGTGGCGACCTTCCACCAGCCATCCGCGGATTCACCGGCGTTCTCGACGATCTGGATGAAGTCGTACGACCCGCCGACGCCCGGCACCGGCGTCGGGTCGTACAGCCGCGACTCGTTCAGGATGCGCTTGAACGCCGCGGTCAGCTCGACGGCCGAGTCGACCTCGCGGTCGTGACTGCCCGTCGGCCGTTCGTCGACGAAGACCTTGATGTCGATCTGGTTCGCGCGGTACGCGGCGGTTTCGAGCCGGGCTTTTCCGATGTAATAGAGCGTCAGTACCGCCGAGATGACCACGATCGCGGTCTGCAGTACAGCCCAGCTGATGAGCGTGGGGACCTTCGTGTTCTTCACGAAGGTCGAGTTCTGGAACACGTCGAGGTAGGGCACCACGGTGAACCCGGCCGCGATCGACCCGGCCAGCACCGCCGCGACCCACCACCGGATCCGGTGAGCCTTGGGCAGTTCGGCATGGTCGAAATCGGAATCCGGCCGTCTGCGCACGCGAGTGTCACCCCCTCGAACGATCTACAGGGTACTCGCTCAGGGGAAACGATTTGTTACTCGCCGTGATTTAATCGGTACGGCTTGGTTTCCCATTCTCGATGTGAGCCTCCCCTGTTTCGCTCGACGCGGCGCGGGGCATGCAACGTAGTAACTTGCTCCAGCGAGGTGAAGCGATGCTGAACTCCACCCGGCCGATCGGGTTCGTACCTGTGACAGACCTCCCGAAGGCGCGTGAATTCTACGCCGGAACCCTTGGCTTCGACGTCGAGGACGAGAACCCGTTCGCCCTGGTTTTACGTTGTGGCACAACGATGATCCGCGCCACCAAGGTCGACGCGTTCACCCCGCAGCCGTTCACCGTGCTGGGCTGGCAGGTCGACGACATCGACGAAGCGGTCGACACTCTCAAAGCGCAAGGAATCGGCTTCCTGTTCGTCGACGGCCTCGACCAGAGCTCGCACGGCATCTGGACCACGCCAGGCGGCGATCGCGTCGCCTGGTTCAAGGATCCGTTCGGGAACACGCTGTCGGTGTCGCAGTTCGTCTGATCAGCGGCTTGGAATTACACAACACCGTTGATTTAATGAGCCCATGACCGCTGAGCTACTGGCCGAACTGACCGCGCAAGAAGAGCGTCTGCGCTTCCGGCGGTTCGACAACGACACCGCCATCGACCTGGGCGTTCACCTGCTCGCCGCCGCACGGGCGGCGAGCCTGCCCGTGACGATCTCCGTCCGCCGCGGGCAGCAGCGCCTCTTCCACGCGGCGCTGCCCGGCACGTCCGCGGACAACGACGCGTGGCTCGACCGCAAGAGCCGGGTGGTCGACCGATACGGCCACAGCTCCTTCCACGTCGGCACCTCTTTCCGCTCCCGAGGCAAGACCTTCGAGGCGGACTCCCGGCTCGACCAGGACCTCTACGCCGCGCACGGCGGCGTCTTCCCGGTGATCGTCGAAGACGTCGGCATGGTCGGCACCGTGGGCGTCTCCGGCCTCCCACAGGCCGAAGACCACGCCTTCGTCGTCCGCACACTCGAAGAGTTCTTGGGGTCGTGACTCAGCTGACGACCACCACGGCCTGCGCGGCGCTGCCGTCGATGGTCAACGACGGCGCCAAGGTCGCATCGGTCAGATCCACGGCCTGGACGGTTCCGTGGCCTGCGTGTGACAGGTAGAACCGGGTACGGCCAGGGTCGGTCGTACCCGCGGTGAACTCGCCGGTCAGGTCGAGGGTGGCCGCATGCTTGCCCGCCTCGGTGTCGAACACCACGACCTTGCCGCGCCGGTCGAGCGAGTGCACGAACCGCCCGTCCGCGCCGACGGCCAGCGCGATCGCGCCGTCGCCGTGGTACTCGAGGTAGTCGATGGCGGTGAGCTTCTCGGCGTCCACCGGCACCAGGAAGTCCGCGTGCCCGGACTCGGTGGTGATGTTGCCGGTGACGAACAGCCGCCCGCCATCCGGCGCGATCGCCAGCGCGTGGCTGAGGTGCAGCAGGTTGCCGCCCCTGCCGAAGGTCACCTGCGCGACGACCGCGCATTCGGCGGTGTCGATCGCGACGATCCGGCTGACCCCGGAACACAGCACGTAAAGCCTGCCGCCATCCGGGCTGAACACCGCGCTGGTCGGGTTGAGCACGCCCGCGATGTCCGCGACGGCCTTGGTCTCGGTGTCGAGCAGGCTGACCGTCTGCCTCGTCGTGTGCAGCACGGCGACCAGCGAACCGGTCGCGTTGACCGCCAGCCCGCCGGAAGGCTGTTTGGTGTCACCGGCTTTCGACTCCGCGAGCGTCGTGGTGTCCAGCTCGGCGACGACCCCGTCCAGCCCGAGCGCGAAGACCCGCTTGCCGTCCGCCGAAACGGCCAGATTGCCTGCCCCGCCGACCGGCCGGTGCGCGAGCTGGACCGGCCCGGACACCGTGGCACCGCTGGAAAGTTCATGCACTGTCACCCCGGCCCCGGTCTGCGCCCACAGATGCGCGCCCGACGGAACCACCGAACTGGGGACCCCCACCTTGTACCTCCCGATCACGAGACAGCTTTTGTCATCTGACCTTTCAGCTCTAGTGACATCGGCACAAGGCGTCCGTGACTTGACGATCTCGGCGGGGGCAAAGACCTAGATTTCCTCGCGCACCCGCGTGACCAGCTGCGTCGGGTTGACGAATCGCAACGCGATCAGCAGCAGCACCAGCATCGACGCCGTGTAGATCGTCGCCATCGCGTCGACTTGCTGGTTCGCCCTGATGCCGGCGCCGAACACGGAGTTGTACAAGGCGACGACCAGCGTGGTCGAATCCGGCCCGGCGACGAGGAAGGTCAGCTCGAACATGCCGACCGTGCGGACCAGCACGAGGATCGCCGCCGCCAAGATCCCCGGCAGCAGCAACGGCCCCAGAATCCGCGTGAACACCGAAAGCGTGCGAGCACCGCTCATCCGCGCGGCCGCTTCGATCTTCGGGTCGATCTGCTCGATGAACGGGGTCATGGTCAGCACCACGAACGGGATCGACGGGACCAGGTTCGCCAGTACCACCCCGGTCATCGTGCCCGCGATGTGGAACTTGTAGAGCACGGTCGCCAGCGGGATGCCGTAGGTGATCGGCGGGATCAGGATCGGCAGCACGAACAGCAGCATCACCAGCTGCTTGCCGGGGAACGACCGCCTCGCCAGCGCGTACGCCGCGGGCACGCCGACCAGCACCGAGATCGCGATCACCGAGATGGCGACCGTGCCCGTCGTGAACAGCACCTGGGAGAGCCCGAACTCGCGCCACGCGTCGCCGTACCAGTGCGTGGTGAACCCCTCCGGCAGCCAGGTGCCGAACCACCTGGTGCCGAACGAGTCGATCACCACCGACAGCACGAGGCCGATCAGGTTGACGAAGAAGAACGCCACGATGGCCCAGACGACCCAACGTCCAGGACGCGCGACCCAACCACGCTTCGGCGATACCGACGTCGTCATCCCTTGCCTCCGGTCGCGCCGCGGTACAGGGTGGTCCGCCAGATCATCACCAGGCCGATGACCAGCAGCATGATCACCGCCATGATCATCGCGATGGTCGAGCCCATCGAGAAGTTGTACTCCTCGAAAGCCGCGTGGTACGCGGCGATCGAGATCACCCGTGTCGTGCCGGACGGGTCGCCGACGAGGTTCGCCGACGGGAACACCGAGAAGGCCATCACGAACGAAAGGCAGAAGGTGATCGCCAGCCCCGGCGCGAGCAGCGGCATGGTGATCTTGCGGAACCGCTGCCCCCAGCTCGCGCCGAGCGTCGCCGCCGCGCGCTCCAGCGTCGGGTCGATGCCGGACAGGTAGGACAGCGTGAGCAGGAACGCGAACGGGAAACCGGTGATCACCAGCGACAGCAGCACGCCGGTGTAGTTGTGGATCAGCGGCAACGGCTCGTCGCTGATCCCGAGCGACGAGAGCACCTTGTTCAGCCAGCCCGCGGGCCCGGTGTAGGTGATCAGGCCCTGCGCGGTGAGCACCGTGCCGAGCGTGATCGGCACGACCAGGATGGTGGTCAGCGTGCGCTTTCCGCGCATCTTGCCGCGCATGACGTACGCGATCGGGATGCTCGCGAGCACGTTGATCAACGTCGCCGGCAGCGCGATCCACAACGTCGTCCACATCGTGTTCCGCAGGTACGGATCGCGGAAGAACTCGGCGTAGTTCGAGAACGGGCCGCCCTTCTTCGGCGTGAAGGAGAGCTGCAGCCCGTAGAGGAACGGATAGAGGAACAACGCCACCGCGAAGACCACGCCTGGCACGAGCAGCAGGAGCACGCGGTCGATCCCGCGCTCCGCGAGCCGATGCCGCAGCGATGGTTTCGCTGCCACAGCCACGGCCGTCACGGCTCGAACACCAGCACCCGCTCGGCGGGCACGCTGATCTTCGCCGAGTCACCCGGCGTGAGCCGCTTGTCCGTGCGGAAGTACACCGGCTCCCCGCCGGGCAGCCGCGCGGACACCGAAAGCTCGCGTCCGTGGTACTCGACGATCTCGACCGTGACGTCGATGCTGTTCGCCTCGACGTCACCGACCACGAAGTCCTCGGGCCGGATGGCCGCGACGGCCTGCCCCCTGGCCAGGCCGTCGCGGCTGGTCCCCGACAACCGCACCCCGTTGCCCTCGACCACCACACCGGACCCGCTCGCGCTGGTGATCTCCAGCGAGAGCATGTTGCGGTAACCCATGAACGAGGCGACATAACCGTTCACCGGCTGCGCGTACACCTCCTCCGGCGTGCCGATCTGCTGCACCTCGCCGTCGCGAAGCACGACCAGCCGGTCGGCGAGCGACAAGGCCTCCTCCTGGTCGTGCGTCACGTACACCGTGGTCAGCCCCAGCGTCTGGTGCAGACGGCGGATCTCCATCCGCATCTCCAGCCGCAGCTTGGCGTCCAAATTGGACAGTGGCTCGTCCATCAGCACCACCGGCGGCTCCAGCACCACCGCGCGCGCGATCGCGACCCGCTGCTGCTGGCCGCCGGAGAGCTGACCGGGGAACTTCGACGCGTGGTCGGTGAGCTGCACCAGCCGCAGCGCCTCGTCGACGCGGCGGTTGATGTCGGCCTTGGCGACCTTGTGCATCTTGAGCCCGAACGCGATGTTCGAGCGCACCGACATATGCGGGAACAACGCGTAGTTCTGGAACACCATCCCGAACCCGCGCTGCTCCGGCGGCAGCCCGTCGATGCGCTTGTCGTCGATCCAGATGCTGCCGCCGGTCAGCGGCATCAGCCCGGCGAGGCAGTTCAGCGCCGTCGACTTGCCGCACCCGGAGGGCCCGAGCAGGGCGACGAACTCCTGGCCGGAGATGGTCAGGTCGAGACCCTTCAGCGCGTTGGCCGAGCCGAAGCTGCGGCTCACGCCTTCGAGCCGGAGTTCGGAGAAACCCTTATCGGACATCAGAAGTCACTTTCCGCCCTTGCCGGCACCGACGAGCTTGTTCCACTTGTCGAAGGCCTTGACCTGCTGCGACGCAGGCAGCGAAGGCTGCTTCGGGTACTTCGCGATCCACTCTTCGTACTCGGGACGCCCGAACTGCTTGATGGTGTCCTGGCTCTTCTGCGGCGCCATCTCGATCTTGACGTCCTTGACGGCCGGGCCTGGGTAGAAGTAGCCGTCGTCGAACGCGATCGCCTGCTGGTCCGGCTGCAGCATCCACTTGACCAGCGCGAGGATCGCCGAGGTCTGGTCGGGCGAAAGGCCCTTGGGGATCAGCGCGTACTGCGCGTCGGTCACCCAGGTCATCGGCTGCATGACACCGGTCTTGACGGTGTTCGGCACGGTGCCGAGCTTGCGCGGGTTGATGTCCCAGCCGGTGGTCGACATGACCATGTCCACCGAACCGGACGCGAGGTTCTTCATCACCTCGGTGGTGCCGGACGGGTAATACTTGACGTACTTGCCCAGTTCCTGCAGGAACGCCCAGGTCTTGTCCCAGCCGGCCTCGGGGTCCTTCGGGTCCTTGTCACCGAGCAGGTAAGGCAGGCCCATCAGGAAGGTGCGGCCCGGCCCGGAGTTGGCCGGGTTCGCGTACTGGAACTTCTCCGGATGCGCCTTCGCCCAGGCCAGCAGCTCGTCCGGCGAGGCAGGCGACGTCGGCACGGCGGCCGGGTTGAACTCCAGCAGCGGGCCGGACGGGTAGTAGACGACCTCGATGCCGTAGCCGTCGGCCAGCTCCTGCATCTTGGCGGCGGGCTCCTGGTAGTTCTGCATCAGGTTCGGGAACCGGCTCTCGAAGTCCGGCAAGACCTTGGCGAGGACGTTGTTCGAGATACCGGCGGACAGCCCGTCGGTGCCGCTGAGCACGAGGTGCGTCTGCGCGACGCCGCCGTCCTGCTCGGCCTTGAGCTTGCCCGCCATCTGCGGCGCGGGCGCGGTCGTGTAGTTGACCTTGCTGATGATGTCGGGGTGCGCGGTCTTGAAGTTCTCGATCATCTGCTTGGTGAGCTGCAGATTGCCCGCGATGTCGAGGATGTTGAGCTCGACCGGCTTGCTCGGTTTTTCGGGTACCGCCTTCGAGTCGGCCGCCTGAGGCGTGTCCCCGCCGGGAGCGCCACAAGCCGCCGTTAGGCCCGCGACCAGCCCTATCGCCACCAGCGCAGTCCGGATCCGCGAGCCACTGCGACGTTGCATGGCCACTCCCTTGTTCATGGTAATGTTGTATGTCGCATCGTATATCAGATCGGACATGCCAGTGGCGAGAACTTCTTCGTTCCGGAGGGCTTCTCCGCCGATCTCCCGCACCGACTTCGTCCGCGAGAACATCAGGGAATCGATCTTGAGCGGCGAGCTCGCCCCCGGCGAGACACTGGTGGAAAGCGAGATCGGCGCGCAACTCGGAGTGTCGAAGACTCCGGTGCGCGAGGCGCTGCGCCTGCTGGCCGGTTCCGGTTTGGTCACGATGAGCACCTACAAGGGGGCCTCCGTACGCGTCATCGACGCCGAGGTCGCGTACGCCGTGTACGACCTGCGCGCCATGCTGGAGCCGGAAGCCGTGCGCCGTGCGGTCGAAGGCGGCGCCGATTTCAGCGAGGCGCGCCGCGTGCTCGCGTCGGTCGCCCCCGGCACCGACGCGACCGGCCGCGCGCACGCCAGCCAGACCAACCGGCTGTTCCACCGCGCGCTGTACTCCGAGTGCGGAAACCCGCTGATGGTCGAGATCCTCGACGGCCTACGCGACCAGGCCG
Organism: Amycolatopsis sp. NPDC059657; assembly: GCF_042734395.1. Lineage (NCBI taxonomy): Bacteria > Bacillati > Actinomycetota > Actinomycetes > Pseudonocardiales > Pseudonocardiaceae > Amycolatopsis > Amycolatopsis sp. NPDC059657. The sequence goes on from NZ_JBHWEB010000165.1 coordinate 12,897, forward strand.
CTTTGATCACGGTCACCGGCTGGGGCATCAGTCCCACTTGGAAGGGCGAGGCCGCCGAACACCTCGCGATCCTGAACGCCGCCGAGCAAGGGAACGCGAAGCAGGCCGAGCACCTGCTTCGCAAGCACATAACGGATTTCATCGACCGGGTCGCCTTCGAGCTTCCGGGCGAGCGGGCTCGTGACAACAAGGGAGTGCGATGAGCTTCGCAGAGCAGATCAGGCGGCTTTCCGGCGTGGTGGCCATCCCGGTGACCCCGTTCGACGACCAAGGGGCCGTCGAACCGGAGACCTACGCCAAGCTGGTGGAGCGCCTGGTCGCCGCCGGCATCGAGGTGATCACGCCCAACGGCAACACCGGCGAGTTCTACGCGCTCGACGAGCAGGAAGCCCGCAACTGCCTGGAGATCACGGTCAAGGCGGTCGACGGCAGGGCGTCCGTGCTCGCGGGCGTCGGCCACGACGTGACCACGGCGGTGCGCGCCGCCCAGCACGCGGCGTCCCGCGGCGCCGACATGATCATGATCCACCAGCCGGTGCACCCGTACGTCTCGGCCGACGGCTGGGTCGAGTACCACCGCGCGATCGCCGCCGCGGTCCCCGATCTCGGCGTCGTGCTCTACGTCCGCAACCCGGCGACGACCGGCACCCAGCTCGCCAGGCTCGGCGAGGTGGCGCCGAACGTCATCGGCGTCAAATACGCGGTCCCCGACGTGGTCCGCTTCGCCTCGGTCGCGCGCGACGCGGGCTTCGACCGCTTCGTCTGGGTGGCGGGGCTCGCCGAGCTTTACGCGCCAGGGTATTTCGCGGCCGGCGCGACCGGCTTCACCTCGGGACTGGTCAACGTCGACCCGGAGATCTCGCTGAGCATGCTCCGCTCGCTGTCCTCCGGCGACTACCCGGCGGCCATGACCGTGTGGGAGAAGATCCGCCGCTTCGAGGAAATGCGTGCTGCCAACGGAAACGCGAACAATGTCAGCGTCGTCAAGGACGCGCTCGCACATCTCGGACTGTGCCGCCCCGATGTCCGCCCGCCGAGCAGGCTGCTGACCGGAGACGAACGCGAGCAGCTCTTCGGACTGCTGAATTCCTGGGGACTCTCGGCTTAGGAAGGCTTAGGGCCAACCCGAACTGCCGGCACCGCAAGGAAAGCCGGCAGTTCGGTAGCCGGACGCCGTCGACGTACTCCCTGGTGGGCGCCTCGGGCTCAGTCGCGGGTTCACGACAGCTCAGGCAGCTCGGCGGTCAAAGTGACCGGTGGGGCAGCGGTGCGACGGTGCACCTTGACTGTACACCCGCAACAACCAGGTGACGGCGTTTGCGTTCTGCCTGTCCGGGTGACACCCTGGACAGTAGATCGCGGAGTTACCGCGGTGTCCTGCGGCCATCGTGCCTTTCATTCTGCTCACCCAAGCCGGGTGTGGGAAACCGTTGCTGGGCCGTTTCAACCGAGCCAGAACGGTTTCGCTCATGATGACCCCCGAAGCACCAGCGGTCTCGGACACCTGTCCGGCCTGTACTCACGAAGCCCGCTTCCACGACGTGATCGCCAAGCGCTTCTGCCTGGCCACCACGGCTGGCGGCTTCCAACGCGGCTGTGTCTGCACCGGCCTCCCGAAAACCCCTACAGGCAAGGAAAAATCATGACCGCCACCGCCCCGTACGTATCACGCTACGACAAACGCGTCGCCTTGGTACAGGAACTCGTCAGCACGAACACCAAGCTCAACGACAAGGCTTCCCGCGAACTCGCGGTCAAGATGGTCCACGCGCTCGACACCGTGCCCGAGTCCGTCCGCTGACTTTGAGCGGGTCGTGAGTGTTCCCGACGGTTATTGAGCGGAAGGGCAACTGTGGCGCGCCGCCCGGGCACCGCCGGATGAGGGCCTAGTTCACCACGCATAGCTGGGTGAAGGAGGCCTTCACCAGCGGGCCCGGAGCACGCCACCTTTGACTTTCCGACGGTCAGAACCGTCGGGAACACTCACGAGTGCCTAGGCGTACTGGTAGAAGCCGCGGCCGGTCTTCTTGCCGAGCAGTCCGGCGTCGACCATGCGCAGCAGCAACGGCGGCGACGAGTACAGCGGCTCCTTGAACTCCGCGTACATCGAGTCCGCGATGGCCTTGACGGTGTCGAGGCCGATGAGGTCGGACAGCCGCAGCGGGCCCATCGGGTGCGCGGTGCCGAGCTCCATGCCGCGGTCGATGTCCTCGGCCGACGCGAAGCCGGACTCGATCATCCGGATCGCCGACAGCAGGTACGGCACGAGCAGCGAGTTCACGATGAACCCGGCCCGGTCCTGCGACCGGATCACCGTCTTGCCGAGCACATCCGTCGCGTGGCCCTCGGCCCGCTTGATGGTGTCCTCGCCGGTGAGCAGCGACGGCACCAGCTCGACCAGAGGCAGCACCGGCACCGGGTTGAAAAAGTGGATGCCGACCACCTGCTGCGGGCGGCCGGTGGCCATGCCGAGCTTCATGATCGGGATGGACGAGGTGTTCGAGGCGAACACCGCGTCCTCACGCTCGACGATCTTGTCGAGCTGGCGGAAGACGTCGACCTTGGCCTGCTCCTGCTCGAGGATGGCCTCGATCACCAGGTCACGATCGGCGAACGACTCCAGCTCGGTGGTGAAACGCAGCCTGCCGAGCGCGGCCTCGGCGTCCTCAGCGGACACCTTGCCGTTCTTGACGCCGCGCTGGAGCGACTTCTCGATGCGGGCACGCCCGGCGTCGAGCGCCGGCTGGCTCACCTCGGTGACGGTCACATCCAGCCCGGCCTTGGCGTGCACCTCGGCGATACCCGAGCCCATCAGGCCCGCGCCGATGACGCCTACCCGTTGGATGTCTGCCACAGTCCACTCCCTAGATGTATGGACGGCGAAGACGGACAGCACGAGACACGCGAGGGTCGGCCTGAGCCTGCCCTCGCGTGTTCAACGTGGTCAACGACGGTAGTCGTCGTACCCGTCGTCTGAGTACGGGTCGTCCTCGCCGTCTTGTTTGTCCTCGTGGTGGTCATCCGAGGAACTACTGGACAGCTCGCGCTGCAAAGCGTCGAAGTCGGTCTCATGGGAGCTGTACTTGAGCTCCCTAGCCACCTTCGTCTGCTTAGCCTTAGCCCGGCCGCGCCCCATGGCTCGACCCCCTCGCACAGGGGCGGGGCGGCCGGGGGAAATCGGCGGCCCCGCATCTCTCGACAACTATTTCCTGCGGACAACATACCGTGTCCCGGGGGTGCGATGCGACGTGGCTTCCTGTGCCGGACATGACACCTCAGTGGCGATTCGCCCTCCACCGGCCGGTCGGTGCGGATCGTCGCAGGTGGGCGTGCCACGATTCACAGGTGCTGCGACCGTTCGTGTCCTACCTCAGGGTGTACGAACCGCTGTCCGCGTTCGGCGATCCGCCCGACAACCTGCTGGTCCAAGCGGTGGAGGCGGCACAGCTGAGCCGATCGGCGGCTGGTGAGCGCGAACAGTCGATGTGGCTTAGATCACAAATCACTTCGCCGAGTCGCCTGCTCCCCGCCGAGCTCGCCGATGGCCGCGCGGCACCCAGTACGACCACCGACGTGCTCGTACTCGACGAAGCCGAGGTGCCGTCGGGTCTCGGCTCGGAACCGCTCGTCTGCCCGCTCGAACTGCGCGCCCGATCGGCCGCGGCGCTCGTCAGCTTCATGTCCGACGCGCACCCCGCGCTGATGAACTCCGTCCTCGACGCGGGCGGCCTGACCGCCGACCGCGTCCGCAGCCGCGCGAAGGCCGCGCTGAGCAGCTCACACCGCCCGGTGGTCCACGTGCTGTCGACGACCTGGACGGTCCCGCTCCCCTGGTTCGCGCTGATCGAGCCGGACGAGCGCCGCCTCACCCTCGGCACCGGCCGCCACGACCCCTCGCGCGAGCTGTCATGGCGCACCACGATGGCCGAGGCCCGTGCCCGCGTCACCGAAGCGCATTCGCTGGTCGAGAACACCCTCGGCGACTCCGGCCCGGCCCGTATCCTCGCCGACACCAGCCGCTGGCTCGACAGCTTCAGCGCCAAGTCCGCCGTCGAGCTCGACTACGGCGGCATCGTCCAGATGATCGCCGACCCCATCCTCGAGACGGACACAACGGCCGACGAGGTACACGGCATCCTCGAAGCCCTGCGCTCCGGCAACGTCGAAGAACTCGCCGAACTCTTCACCGACCTGCGCGAGTACTGGGGCGAACTGGCCGCCCGAGAGCGCTTCAACTAGCCCCCGCCCCGCTGAAAAAAATCCCAATGCGGCATTGGTCAGGTTTCAGCACGCCAATGTGGCTTTCGTCAGCTCTGAGCTGACGAAAGCCACATTGGGATTTTTT
>NZ_JBHWEB010000166.1:0-16765 GCF_042734395.1 Amycolatopsis sp. NPDC059657
GCCGTTCTAACCGCCCGCAACGCTCACGACCCCCGCCGTGCGCAGGGCGGGTACGCCGTCCAGCAGGCCTCGGCGGGCGAGTTCCGGCCGGACGCCTTCGCCGAACCAGTACGCCTCCTCCAGATGCGGGTAGCCGGACAGCACGAACTCGTCCACGCCGTGCGAGTGGTACTCCTCGATCAGGTCCGCGACCTCGGCGTGGCTGCCGACCAGAGCCGTGCCCGCGCCGCCGCGGACCAGGCCGATGCCGGCCCACAGGCCGGGGTGGATCTCCAGGCCGCGGACGCCAGCGGACAGATCGCCGCCATGCAGTGCGACCATGCGCTGCTGGCCCACCGATTCGCTCGCCGCCAGCTGCCGCTGCGCCTGCTCGACCTGCTTGGGGTCCAAGGCGTCGAGCAGCTTTTGCGCCTCGGACCAGGCCTCGGTCGAAGTGTCACGCGAGATCGTGTGCAGGCGGACGCCGAAGCGGACCGGCCGGTCCCCCGCCAGCGCACGCACGCGGGCGATCTTCTCGGCGACCTGGGCGGGTGGTTCGCCCCAGGTCAGGTAGACATCCGCGTGGCGGGCGGCGACCGGCAACGCCGCCGCCGACGAGCCGCCGAAGTAGATCTCCGGCAGTGGTTTGGGGACCGCCAGTGTGGTGGCGCCTTCGACGCGCAGGTGGTCGCCGTGGAAGTCGAACGGCTTGCCGGACCAGACGCCGCGGACGATCGAGAGGAACTCGTCGGTGCGGGCGTAGCGGAGGTCATGGTCGTGCCAGTCGCCGAAGCGGCGCTGCTCGATGTCGTCCCCGCCGGTGACGATGTTCAGCAGCAGCCTGCCGCCGGAGATGCGCTGGTAGGTGCCCGCCATCTGGGCGGCCAGTGTCGGCGAGATGATGCCCGGCCGGAACGCGACCAGGAACTTGAGTGTCGAGGTCTCGCCGATGAGCGCGGCCGTGGTCAGCCAGGCGTCCTCGCACCAGGTGCCGGTCGGGGTGAGCACGCCGGTGAACCCGAGGCGTTCGGCGGCCTGCGCGACCTGGGTCAGGTAGCCGATGTCGGGGTCACGCTGGGCGCTCGGGCCCTGCGATTTGCTGGCGTGGAAGCGTTCCACGATCGTCCTGCCGTCACCGGAGGTGGGCAGGAACCAGTGCAGGGTGATGCCCATCAGTTGCTCCTCGCCGCGTCGACGTCGGCCGCGTAGCGCCGGTCGACGAACTTCACGAAATCGACCTTGCCCGGCAGCACCTTCTCGTCGGTGAACATTCGAGCCGTGACCTCAGGGTGTCAACGCGGTCCCGGTATCTGGACGGGCTCGGATCAGCGCGTCGACCGCGAGTACACCGCGCTCGAACACCAGCAGCGGATTGACGTCCAGCTCGACCAGCGTGTCCTTTGTGGACGTCGCGTAGCCCGCGATGGCCTCGATCGCGTCGACGACGGCGTCGAGGTCGGCGGGCGGCTTCGAGCGGAAGCCGGTGAACAGGCGATACACCCTGAGTTTCTTCAAAGCCGCGGAAATGTCCTCGCGACGCGCGGGCAGCAGGAGCGTGACCGAGTCGCCGACGAGTTCCACCAGTGTGCCGCCGCTGCCGATCGTCAACGCCAGGCCGAACCTCGGGTCGGCGCGCACGCCGACGATCAGCTCGGCCAGCACGTCGGTCGCCATCTGCTCGACGAGCAGCCGGGACGACAGCCGCCGCAGGTACTTGGCGCCGATCCGGACCGACTCGGCGTCGCGCAGGTCGAGCTTGACCGCGCCTGCCTCGGTCTTGTGCGCGAGCGTCGCGGAGACCGCCTTGAGCACCACCGGAAAGCCGAGTTCCCGCGCCGCGTCCGGAGCCTCGTCCGCGTCGACGACCAGGCCTTGCGGGATCGGGACACCCGCCGCGGCGAGCGCACGCTTGCTCTCCCACTCGTCGAGCTGGCGGACCGGCCCGGTCGTCTCGATGCCCGCGAACGGTGGTTCCTGCTCGCGTGCCCGGCCGATCTTGCCCGCCGCCCTGATCGCGTCGAGACATTCGGCCAGTCCCTGCATCGGCGCGATGCGTGCTTCGAGCAGTTTCGCGCCGACCTCCTCGGGGATGCCCTCGGGGAGCATGCTCACCACCGACGCGCGGGCGCCGGTGGCCGCGCGGGCGGCGATGAAGGAGTCCACTGTGGAGTGCCAGTCTTCGCCGTGGCAGCGATCGAGCCTCGGGTAGTCCAGCACGAGCAGGTGCTGGTCGAATCCGGCGGACAGCAGGCCGCTGAAACAGTCGTGCTGCTTCTCGGCATCGCCCCAGATGTAGGTCTGGTAGTCGAGCGGGTTCGCGACGCCGACCTTCTCGCCCAAGGCAGCCGAGAGCTTTTCTCGCGCGGAAACGGGAAAGTCGGGCATTTCGAGGCCTCGGGCGGACGCCAGGTCCGCCACCAGCGCGGCCTCCCCGCCCGAGCAGCTGGCCGAAGCGATCGTCCCGCCCGGCAGTGGGCCGTGCACGTGCAGGAACTTCAACGTCTCCGCGAGCCCGACGAGGTCGTCGACACGTGCGATGCCGCAGTGCTCGAACAACGCCGTGCACAGATCGTCCGAAGTGGACAGAGCGCTGGTGTGACTCAGGTTGGTCCTGGCCCCGATCTCGGACGAGCCCGACTTCAAAGCCACGATGGGCACGCCCCGGCGCAACGAGCGCATGGCCGCGAGCGCCAGCGCCTGGACGTCGTCGATGGCTTCGAGGTAGAGCCCGATGGCGGTGACGCGGTCGTCGTCGACCATCGCGTCGATCAGCTCGGGGATACGCGTGCACGCGCTGTTCCCGACGGTCACCACATGCGCGATCGGCAGTGACCGCCGCTGCATGGTCAGGCTGTGCGCGACGTTGCCGCTCTGGCTCAGTATCGCGACACCGCGCTCGACGCGATGCCCGCCATGCTGGTCCGGCCACAGCGCGACGCCGTCGACATAGTTCAGCAGCCCGAAGCAGTTGGGCCCGATCACCGCGAGCTCACCTGCCGCTTCGACCAGTTCCGCCTGCAGCGCACGGCCTTCCGCGCCCGCTTCGGCGAACCCTGACGCGTGGCAGACGACGCCGCCCGCGTCCACTTGGGACAGTATGGCCACGAAGTCCACAGTGGACCTGGCACGGATGGACACGAAGGTCGCGTCGGGCGCCTCGGGAAGCGCCCAGACATCCGGGAAGCACGGGACACCTGCGATTTCGTCACGCTCGGGATGCACCGGCCAGATCTCGCCCGCGAAACCGATCTGCTTCGACTGCCGGATCACCTCGACGGCGGCCGCTCCCCCGGCGACCGCGATATGCCGCGGCGCGAGCAGCCGGTGGAGGTTGCGGCGGGTCAGCCTGCCCATCACGCACCTCTCGGGCGGAGCAGGGCACGGGAGATGATGTGCCGCTGGATCTCGCTGGTGCCGTCCCAGATCCGCTCCAGCCTGGCGTCGCGCCAGTACCGCTCGATCCTGGTCTCGGCCATCAGCCCGAGCCCGCCGAACACCTGCACGGCCTGGTCGGTGATCCTGCCGAGCGCCTCCGACGCGAAGAGCTTCGCCATCGCGACGTCGGAGTCGGTCATCGAGCCCTGGTCGCACTTCCACGCGGCACGCAGCGTCAGCAACTCGGCAGCCTCGAGTTCGGTCGCGAGGTCGGCGAGCGGGAACCCGACGCCCTGGAACCGGCCGATCGGCTGGCCGAACTGCTCGCGCTGGGCCGCCCAGTCGAGCGCGAGTTCCAGCACCCGCCGCCCGCGCCCGACGCAGGTCGCGGCGACGCTGAGCCTGGTCGAGCCGAGCCAGGTGTTCATGAGCTCGAAGCCCTGGCCCTCTTCGCCGAGCCGCTTCCACGCTGGCACGCGGACGTTCTCGAAGAACAGCTCGCAGGTGTGATAGCCGCGGTTGGACACGCACGCCGGGCCGCGCCGCACGGTCACGCCCGGCGAGTCGAGGTCGACCAGGAACCCGGTGATCAGCGCCTTTTCGCCGTGCGAAGTCCGCTCGGAGCCGGTGGCGGCGAACAGGATCACGTAGTCGGCGACGTCGGCGTGCGAGATGAAGTGCTTGCCGCCGTCGATCACGTAGTCTTCGCCGTCGCGGACCGCGCGGGTGGTCATCGAGCGCACGTCCGAGCCCGAGCCCGGCTCGGTCATCGCGAGGCAGTCGATCCGCTCGCCGCGCACGGTCGGCAGCAGGTAGTCGTCGCGCTGCCTTCCTTCGCAGGCCAGCAGGATGTTGCTCGGCCGCGCGACCAGCGAGTGCAACGCGTACGAGGCGCGCCCGAGCTCGCGCTCGGCCAGCGCGACCCCGACGGCGTCGAGCCCGCCGCCGCCGATCTCGGCGGGCATGTTCGGCGCGTACAGCCCGGCCGCGAGCGCTTTCTCCGTGATCTGCTTCTGAAGATCGGCCGGGACTTCGTCCAGCCGTTCGACCTCGTCCTCATGGGGATACAGCTCTTTTTCCACGAAATCCCGGACGGTGCCGACGATCAGGCGCTGTTCATCGGTCAGGTCGAACCGCATGCGCTTCCCTTACTCATCGTGATGGCGCGACCGGCCCCCTCGGGGACGCCGAGCGGTGCGTGCGCGGCGTGGATCGCGGCCAGTTTCCCTTGCAGTTCTCCGGACATCGGGGTCGCGCGGGCGGCGGCCGTGTCCACGTGGAGCAGCAGCTGCTCGACCGTGGCGATCACGTCACCACGCCGGGACACGGTGTGGAAGACGTGGATGCGCTTGGCGTCGTAGCCGAGCAGCTCCAGCGTCAGGCGAAGTTCGTCCCCCTCGACGGCTTCACCCAGATGCCGCAGATGCGTCTCGGCCGTGTAGACCGAGCGCCCCGACGCCCGGTACGCCGGGCCGATGCCGAGGTAGGCGTAGAACGCGTCCGCGCTCTCGCCCGCCGCCACCAGGTAGCAGGCCTCGGTCATATGACCGTTGTAGTCGACCCAGTCCTGCGGGACACGGGTCTCGTACAACGACAGCGGCGCAACCATCACACCAGCCCCCGCGTCTCATAATGTGCAACACTGCACGTAATATTGAAACGGTAACCTTGGCCGGATCGACGCGTCAAGAGAGGATTCCTCCATGGACGCCGACGCTCGCGTGCAGTCCCTCGACCGGGCTATTGCCCTGCTCAACGCGGTGGCGGACACTCCGCCGGGCGGCGAGTCCGCCGCGGCGCTCGGCGCCAGATGCGGGCTCAACCGGGCGACCGCCTGGCGCCTGCTCGCCACCCTCGAACACCACGGCGTGCTCGAACGCGATCCGGAGACCGGCAACTTCGCGATCGGGTTCACCGTCGAACGCTGGGCCGCCGAAGCCGGTGTCGAAGGACTGGTCCGCCGCGCGCACCCGATCATCGAGCGCATCGCGGCCACCACCGGCGAGACCGCGAATTTGGCGCTGCCCAGGCGTTTCGGACTGACCTATGTGGACGAAGCGGTCCCGCGTTCGGTGCTCAGCGCGCGCTGGCTCGGCTGGCAGGCGCCGCTGCACGCGACGTCGACCGGCAAGGCGTATCTCGCCTGGCTGCCGGAAGACGAAGCGAGCACGCTGCTCTCGGGCGACCTGAAGCGCTACACCGCCAAGACGATCGTCGACCGGCGCGAGCTGCGCGCCGTGCTCGCCCGCGTCCGCGAGCGCGGGTACTCGGTCAGCGTCGGCGAGATGGAGGACGACCTGTTCGGCGCCTCCGCCCCGGTGCTCGGGACGCGCGGCCGTCCGCTCGGGGTGGTGAGCGTCTGGGGCGCGCTGAGCCGCGTCGGCGAGGCGGAACTGCCCGAATTCGGAGAGCTCGTCTCGGAGGCCGCGGGCCAGATCGCTGCCATCATGAACGGGTGAGCCCACGCAGGCGGTTGTTCTTCGGCATCCTCACCGTGGTGCTCGCGCTGCTCGTCGCGTGGGTGACCGTCAGCGCGCTGCGGCCCGGCGCGCCGCGGACCGGCAGGCCGCCGCAGGACCGGCTCGGCCCGGTGCTGCTCGTGCCGGGGTACGGCGGCGGCCGGGACGCGCTGGAGGCGCTCGCCGACCGGATCCGTGACGAGACCGGCCGCGACACCCGCGTGCTCACCCTGGACGGTGACGGCACCGGCGACCTGCTCGCCCAGGTCAAGGTGCTCAGCGACGCGGCGGCCGACGCGCCGTCGGTCGACGTCATCGGCTACTCGGCGGGCGGGGTCGTGGCCAGGCTGTGGACCGCGCGCGACGGCGCGCATCAGGCGCGGCGGATCATCACGCTCGGCGCGCCGCTGCACGGCACGCGGGTCGCCGCGATCGGCGGCGCGATCGTGCCGGGCGGCTGCCCGCTGGCGTGCCAGCAGCTCGCGCCCGGCAGCCCGGTGCTGGCCAGGATGGACGCCGAGCGGCTGCCGGCAGGGCTCCCCTGGCTTTCGGTGTGGAGCCGTGACGACCGGACCGTCACCCCGCCCGAGTCCGCGGAGCTGGACGGCGCGCTGAACCTCGCCGTGCAGGACGTCTGCCCCGGCGTCGTCGTCCAGCACGCCGAGCTGCCGACCCATCCGGCGGTGGTCAGGATGGTGCTGGACGCGCTCGGCACCGAGCCGCTGAGCGTGCCTAGCTGCTGATGTCCTTGGTGGCGAAATTCGCCCACGCCGCACCGAAAAAGACCACCAGGTAGCCCGCTTGCAGCCACAGCCCGCTGGTGATGTCACGCCAGAACAGCGGGTCGCGGAAGAAGTCGATCCACGCCAGCCAGTAGTGCGTCGGCAGATAGGGCTTGACGACCGCGGCGGCGTCGAGCGTCTCCAGCACCGAACTCGTGATCAGCACCGCGAGCGCGCCGAGCGCCGCGCCGAGCCCCGAGTCGGTGACCGTCGAGAGGAACAACGCGATGGCACCGAAGCCGAGCATCGAGGCGACGACATAACCGACGGCGCCGAGCAGCCTCGTCGCGAGATCACCCGTCGACAGCGCGGATCCGGACAGCGAGGTCACCGCGCCCGGCTGGCCGACCGCCTCCGCGCCGCTGCCGAACAACGCGGTACCCAGCAGGTACGAGGTGATCACCACGAGGATCACCGAGACCAGCGTGAACACCGCGACCGCGCACATTTTGGCCGCCAGCAAGCGAGTTCTGCCCACCGGTCGCGCGAGCAGATAGCGTAAGGTCCCGCCTGCCGCCTCGCCCGCGACGGCGTCACCCGCGAGCACCGCGACCGAGATCGGCAGGAAAACGGGCAGTACCAGGGCAAGCGCCGCGGCCGGATACAGCGCGCCGTTGCTCATCACCGCGGACAGGAACGCTCCGCCTTGCCCCGGCGGCGGCGCGAAGTCCGCGGTGGCGAGGAAGACCGCGACCAGTGCGGGCAACGCGCACAGCAGGACGACACTGACCCACACGCGAGGGCGCAGCGCGAGCTTGCGCAGTTCGACGGCGATCACGGCTTGCTCCCGTCGAACCGGTCGGCGCCGGAGCTGGTCGCGTCGAGCACGACCTGTTCCAGCGAACGGAATTCCGGCTCGATCGCGGCGACCCGCACACCGGATTCGACCAGCCAGGTGTTGAGCCGCGCCGGGTCGGCGTGCCGGATGAGCAGCCGGTCACCGTCGCGCCGCTCCAGCTGGCCGTCGAGCAGCAGGACGGCGGCGGACGCGTCCGGGGTCTGCACGGTGACCCGGCCGGTCGGCGACCGCATCGCGCCGAGTTCGTCCTGCAGCACCAGCTTCCCCCGGTCGACCACGCCGACGTGCGTGCACAGCTGCTCGACCTCGAACAGCAGATGACTCGACAGGAACACGGTCGTGCCCTCGCGGTTGAGCCCGATCAGCAGCTCCCGGATCTCTTTGATGCCTTGGGGATCGAGCCCGTTCGTGGGTTCGTCGAGTATCAGCAGGCGCGGCTTGCGCAGCAATGCGGCGGCCAGCCCGAGCCGCTGGCGCATGCCCAGCGAGTACGCCTTCACCGGGCGGCGGTCGATCCCCGCGAGACCGACCTGTTCGAGCGCCTCCTCGACCCGCGCGCGCCGGGTGCGGCGGCCGCCGCGGCCCGACGCGTCGAGCAGTTCGAGATTGCGTGGCCCGGAAAGGTGGTTGTACGCGGCCGGGCCTTCGACGAGCGCGCCGACCTCGGGCAGCGCGTCGGACAGGTGCCGGGGCACCGAGCGGCCGAGAATCTCGATCTCGCCGCTGGTCGCGTAGACCAGGCCGAGCAGCATCCGGACGAGCGTGGTCTTGCCGGAGCCGTTCGGCCCGAGGAAGCCGTAGCGCTCGCCTTCGGCCACCGAGAGGTTCACCGAGTCGACAGCGGTCAGCCTGCCGAAGCGCTTGGTCAGCGCGTGCGTGACGATCATCGGGGCAGCCCGCTCAGCTCGGTGGCGGCCAGGTGCAGCAGGCCGGGCGTGACCGTGCCTGCCAGCAGGAACCAGCGCCGCGTCTTGGTCGAGCGCACGATGACCAGCGACGCGGGCGAGATCTGCAACGCCTGCCCGTTGCCGGTGTCCAGCTGGATCGGAACCGACCCTGCCCTGGCCGCCGCGTCCGAGATGGCGGCGCCGAGGTCGCGTGGTACGGCGACGACCACGAAAGCGGCCAGCCCAGAGCCGTAGACGCCGGCGCCCTGCGACTTCTCGGCGCCGGTGCGCAGTTCACGGCCGGCGATCTTGCCGGGCAGTTGGGTCCGCGCGAGCGCGCCGAGGTCGTACGCGATGTCCGGAGCGTTCGTGACGCTGTAGCCGCTGCCCGGGAGTCTCGCCGGGAAGTCGAGCAGCGGCCGTGTCTGCCGGAGTTCGGCGAACGCGGTGGTGAGCACCGGGCCGGTCTGGCCCCGCGCGGTGACTTCGACGGCCAGCGGAAGCCCGGTGACCTGGTCGGCCCAGACGTCGATCTGGCCGAGTGTGGTGGCCGGGTCGGCCGGGAGCAGGCGCAGGCCCGGCGCGGCGATCCCGGCGACGCGGCGGCTGGGCAACGGCGTCACCGGGTCCTCGGGCACGGCGCCGAGCAGCCGTCGGGCCAGCTCGGGCGGGAGGAGGTCGCCTGCCCTGGGTGTCCGGATCGGGGGCTCGCCGACCAGCTGGGTGAGCAGATTCGTCTCGTAGTCCCAGCTGTAGGAGTTGCCGATGGTGCGGTAGATGTCCTGCTCGCCCGCCGCGGTGAGCACCGAGACGCGCGACTCTTCCGGCGACGCGTACCAAGCACGCAGCCTGGTCTTGCCGTTGAGAAGCGAGGTGAGGTTCCCGGAGTTGGGCAGCTCGGGCAGCGCCATGGAGCCGACGCTCTCGGCATAGCCTTGATAAGGCTGCGAGGCCGAGCGCAGGATCAGCGTGCGCAGGTGGCCCGCGTCCGCCTGTGCGCTCGACGGCGCGACGGCCTTGACGGCGGCGGGCACCGCGATGAGCGTCACGGCGACCGCCGCGACCAGCGCCCAGCGGCGCCGCCTTTCCCTTCGCACGACTGACAAGAGCACAGCCTTTCTAAGGTCTGCACTCTTTCTACGCTGTGAAAGGCCGCCCGGACACCGGCCAGAACGGGGGTGATCCGCGCTAGCCGAACATCCGCCGCCACTCGTCGAGGTTTCGCGGCTGATAGACGAAGTTCGTGTCGCGCACGTGCGAGAGGTTCGCCGACGGCTCGGCCGAGTACTGGTGACCTGGGTAGACGACCGGATCGTCCGGCAGCTTGGCCAGCTCCTGCAGGCTCGCGTAGATCGCTTCGGCGTCGCCACCGGGGAAGTCGGTGCGCCCACAGCCTTCGAGGAACAGCGTGTCGCCCGAGACGAGCTTGCCGTCGACCAGGAAGCACTGGCTGCCCGGCGTGTGACCGGGGGTGTGCAGCAGCCGGATCGGCACGGCGCCGACCTCGACCACGTCGTCGTGATCGTGCCCGCGCAGGTCCGAGCCGGAGACACCGGTGGTGCGGCGGACCCATTCGGCCTCGGCGTTGTTGACGTGCACCGGGACCGGCTGCAGCGCGAGCAGTTCGGCGAGCCCCGGCAGCGTGAAGCCCATCATCGTGCCGCCGACGTGGTCGGGGTGGTGGTGGGTGGCGAGCACCCCGGTGAGCCGCATGTCATCCTCGGCGAGCACGTCGAGGAGGTCACCGACGGCGTAGGCCGGGTCGACGATCACCGCTTCCCTGGTCTCGGTGTCGCCGATGAGGTAGGCGAAGTTGACCATCTGCGTGGCCACCGGGTCACCTACCGCGAAGTCGCGGCCTGCGAGAAGCTGTCGGAAGTAGAGGCGATCGCTCATGGCCCACAGCCTAGGACCCCGCGTGGGGGACTAGGCCGAGTGGACGAACGCGGGTGCCGCTACGGTGTCCACTAAAGAGTGAACGAGAGTGAGCTGATGTCTTCGGCCCTGTTCATCGAGCCGTGCGGCGCGAACAGCATCATCAGGGTACCCGGTGATCGGGACGCCCGGGAGCATGCCCTGTTCACGGCCGTGCCGTCGGTGCCGGGTGAAGCCGTCGTGACCGCCACCGTCGGCGCGTTGATGAACCGGGACCTGCCTCAGGTCGTGGCCCAGGCCGCGAAGCGGGACCTCTCGGTGAAGCGCGTATGGCTCGCTCTGTCCGGGCTCGGAAGGCCTATCAAGACCGGCAGCCCGTTTCCACAGCGCATCGCGGAAAGCCTCGGCATCGAGGTACTCGCCCCGGATGGCGCGCTGTCGCTGGCGCCGGGTGGGCTGTTGTTCGTCGATGGCGGGGTGTGGCGGTGTTTCCGCCCGTCCGACACCAGCCGTCCTTGGGGCACGCGGTTCCCGCAGCCCGAGTGGGAGGCGCTGCTGCCGCAGGAGCCGGTCACGGTCGCGGGCCTGACGGTCGAGCCGATCCCGGCCGGGCTGCTCGTCCGGCCGGAGGGCGCTTCGGCGACGTCACCCGTCGACCCCGCGTACGCCGTCGCCGTCGATCCGGCACGCCCGCGGCTCGTGCTCGGCAGGCCGGGCGAGGCGGGCTACTCCCCCGCGCAGGCCGCCGCGCTGCTCACGCGGCTGCGCACGCCGTTCGAACTCGTGCCGCACACCCCGCGCGTCGCGACCACCGACTGGCTGGCCGAGCTGGCCGCCAGGCTCGGCCAGGAAGTCCGTGCCGCCACCGGCATGCCGCTCTACGCGCTCGACGGCTCCGTCCAGTTCGTCGCGCACAACATCGAAGGCGGCCACCTGCTCCGGCACGCCTCGACGATCCGCGTCCACCAGCCGGACGGCCGCATCCGCGTGCGCGCGTACACAGCGCCACCCGCGGGCTGGGTGGTCGCCAAGGACCGCGTCTTCCGGCTGCCGAGGGCCGCCGAGCTGACGCCCGGTGACCCGGTCGTGGAGGTGGTGCCCGCCGGGCTGGCGATCATCCCGTCGGCCATCGCGACCGGCAGGCACGCCGCGTCACTGCTGGCCGCCGAGCCGCACCGGTTCATCGTGACGGTCGGCCTGCCCGGCGCCGGTCTGCCGGGCTGGACCCCGGAAATCCTGTCGTCGCTGCTGGCAGGCCTGCCGCCGGACGCGTTGGCACGGCTGCGCATCCTCGTGCTGGCCCGGGTCACCGAAGCCGACCGGGAGATGCTGGCCGATGCGGCGGGCAGCCACGCGCGAGCGCTCGAGTTTTCGCAGGTGCCGACCGGTTCCCAGGCCGGAACGGCCGCGCCGGTGGCCGTCGAGCCGGTCACCATGCCGCACGCGCGTCACCGCAGCACGAAGATCGAGCAGACCGAGTTCCAGCGGCTCGCCTCCTTCGAACCCGACCCCGCCGTCCCCGCCGCCGAACGCGCCGACCTCGCGGCGGTCCGCTGCTACCTCGGCGGCGGCCCGCTCGGCGCGGTCGCGATCAACGCCAAGCTCGCCGCGGGCACGCCGGTGCCGACGGCGTATCTGGCCTGCCTGAACTCGGGCCTGCGCCGCCTGCCGGTGCACCGCGGTGTCGTCTACCGCCCGATCCGCTTGTCCGGCAAGGAGAACCTGGCCTTCGGTGAGGGCGAGGTGCTCACCGAGCCCGGTTTCCTCACGACCTCGGCCACCACCGGCATCGCGGTGCCCGGCTCGGACGTCGACCTGCTCATCTGGTCCCGCAACGGCCGCCGCACCGACGACCTGGGCGTCGCCGGGCTGCCCGAGGAGATCGTCTTCAGCGCCAGGACGAGGTTCAAGGTCCTCGCGCTCGACTTCGAGTCCCCGCCCGCGGTGCTCCTGCGCGAGCTGCACCCGGACGAGATCCCGTACTCGCGCGTTCTCGACACGACGGACGTGGCGGTCCTGTCCAAGCTCAGGCGCGCGCTGGACCGCCGAAGAGCCAGCGCCCGCGTCGCCGTCACCGACGAGGATCAGCAGGCCAGGCTCGCCGAGCCACCGCAGACCATGTCCCCGACTTCGTGAGGCCCCCGATGCCCGAAGACGAAACCCCGCCCCCGGCGCCGGTGCCGTGGTCGATCCCGATCCAGCTCGCGGTGCCGCTGCCCGACGTCTTCACTGCGCAGCGGGCAGGCGCAGAGTCGGCCGACTAGAACATCCGGCCGGGGTTCCGCAGGAACGTCTGCCACAGCCGGACCGTGTCGAGGTCGGCCCACTCCTGCTCCTCGATCCCGTCTTCGGTCAGCTCCAGGATCTGCGCGCCAGGCAACGCCGCGACCAGCGGCGAGTGGGTCGAGTAGATGACCTGCGCGGTCTGTGTGGTCACGAGCTCCCGCAAGCGGTTCAGCAGCGCCAGCGTGGAGTGGAACGACAACGGACCTTCGGCTTCGTCGAGCAGGAAGAGGCCGGGGCCGTTGAACCGCCCGGTGATGGCACCCAGATACGACTCGCCGTGGCTGACCTCTTCGGTCCGGCGCTCGCCGTATCCCGAGACGCCCACCTCGGTCATGTAGGACAACATGCCGTGCGCGGTCTCGGCGCGCAGGAAGAAGCCCGCGGCGTTCCGGCCGGTGAAGCCGAGCGCGCCGCGATGCAGCCGCAGTGATTCGCCCAGCGGGCTCTTGTCCAGCGCGCTGGAGTACTTCCTGCCACCGTGGCCGCCGCGCACGTCCAGGCCGTATGCCTCGGCGATGCCTTCCAGGAGTGTCGACTTGCCACTGCCGTTGCCGCCGACGAGCACGACGAGGTCGCTGGTGAAGGTCAGGCCCTTCTCGGCCACGTGGCGGATCGCGGGCACCGAGAGCGGCCAGACCGATTCGTCGCGGTCGGCGAGCGGCGGGGTCACCTCAAGGCGTTCGACGATCATGGTCTCGAACCTAGGCGGCGAGTTGTGAAGCCCACGTCGACCGACACCCGTTCAGCGGCAGAGTGGACCCCTACCGTTCAGTAACCTTCCCAGGAAACGAGGACAAGGGGGTACCCATGAGCACGTCCGAGGCTCTGGTTGCTGAACAGGTGATCGACACCGACCGCTATCCCCTGTCCGAGCCTGGCAGCGCCGCGTGGCGCGAGGCCGTCTCGGCGACCCACCGTGAACTGCGGGAATCCGGCTGCAGTGTGCTTTCCGACTTCGTGCGCCCGGCGCTGATCGACGCGTTGCGCACCGAATGCGCGCAGGTGGCGCCACTCGCCCATTTCGATGTCGAGACCGTCAACGCGTACAACATCGCCGTCGACACGCCGCTGCCCGAGGGCCATCCGGGGCGAACCACCATGGAACGCGGCAATGCCTTCGTCGCGCGTGATCGCATTCCCGCGCACTACCTGATCCAGCAGCTCTACACGAGCGAACTGTTCCAGCGGTTCGTCGCCGACTGCTTCGAGCTGCCGCAGGTGCACCCACTCGCCGATCCACTGTCCGGGCTGGTGCTGAACGTGGTGTCACCAGGGCTTTCCCACCCGTGGCATTTCGACACGAACGAGTTCACCGTCAGCATGCTCACCCAGGAGTCCGAGACCGGTGGTGTCTTCGAATACTGCCCGAACATCAGGTCAGCGACCGCGGAGAATTTCGATGGCGTCCGCGCCGTGCTGGCGGGCCGTGGTGAGCACCTGATCAGGCGGCTTTCCTTGCGACCCGGTGATCTTCAGTTGTTCAAAGGCCGCTATTCATTGCACCGGGTGAGTACGGTGGACGGCGAGACAGCACGCCATTCGGCGATCTTCGCCTACAGCGAGCGTCCGGGGGTCATCGGCAGCGTCGAACGGACCCGGCAGCTTTTCGGCCGGGTACTGCCTGATCACCTGGCCGCGGCGGGGAACGCCGTCCGGGGTGACCAGCTGCTGGATTGAGGGAGACCACCCGTGCGCGCCGAGAACGCCGCCAAGACCTCGTTCGACCATATTTACACCGAGCCGGATCCGCGCGCCTTCTTCACCGCGCTGCGCGAACTCGACTACTGCATCCCGCAGCTGGCGAAACCGCATTTCACGAAATTCATCGAGGATTACCGGGAAGCACAGCGGGTCGACGCGCCGACCGTGCTCGACATCGGCTGTTCCTATGGCGTCAACGCGGCGTTGCTCCGCTGCGACGCGTCGATGGACGAGTTGTACGAGTTCTACGGCGAGAGCCCGCTGAGCCGCGAGGAGCTGCTGGCGCGCGACCGTGATCTCGTGCGCCGGCGGTTCGGCTTGGCGAAGACCAGGTTCATCGGGTTCGACCGCTCGCGGCCCGCTTTGTCCTACGCGCTCGAAGCCGGGTTCATCGACGACGCGCTCGAAGCCGACCTGGAGCACAACGAACCCACTGAGCGGCAACGCGAGCAGCTCGCGAGCGCGGACATCGTCATTTCGACCGGCTGCATCGGCTACGTCACCGAAGCCACCATTTCCCGTGTCGCCGCCGCGCACGGCGAGCGGAGGCCGTGGATGGCGCATTTCGTGCTGCGGATGTTCTCGTACGAGCCGATCGCGCGCAGCCTCGCCGAACTCGGCTACGAAACCGTACCCGTCGAAGGCGTGTTCAAACAGCGGCGTTTCAGCTCGGTGGAAGAACAGTCCCAGGTGATCGGCACACTCGCGGCGGCCGGAGTGGATCCACGCGGACTCGAAGACGACGGCTGGCTCTACGCTCAGCTCCACCTTTCCCGTCCACGCACCACATAGAGGATGCCCGTGAACAACAGCCAGGAATGGTCCGGCCGCACTTTCGGCAACGAAGAACTCCTCCCGCGCGTACCGCTGCCGACGCTGGAAGCGAGCTGCGCCCGGTTCCTCGAGTGGTGCACTCCGCTGCTGGACACCGAGGAGCTGGCGACGACCGAAGCCGCGGTCAAGGCCTACCTGGCGCCGGAAAGCCCCGCGCACGAGCTGCACGCCGCGCTCGCGGCGTACAACGAGAGCGACGGCGTGCACAGCTGGCTCGACACGTTCTGGCCGTCGCGGTATCTCGGCCGCCGCGACCGGATCGCGCTCAACGCGAACTTCTTCTTCCTGTTCAAGGAATCCGACGAGGGCCAGCTCCAGCGCGCCGCCGGGCTCGTGGCCTCGGCGGTCAACTACAAGCTGATGCTCGACGAGGAGCTCCTGCCGCCGATCGTGCAACGCGGCCAGGCGCATTCGATGGTGCAGCACAAGTTCCTGTTCTCCGCCACCCGCATCCCCGGCGAGGTCCAGGACACCGCGCGCACGCCCTACACCGACGAGTGGCCCGGCCCGTCGGCCGAGCGGCACATCGTGGTCTTCTTCCGCGGCGCCACGATCCGGATGGACGTCATCGGGCCTGACGGCGTTCCGCACTCGATCGAAGACATCGTCGCCGGTCTCGACGCGATCATGAAGACGACATCCGCACCGGAAACCTCGGCGGGGCATTTCACCACGAAGGCACGTGCCGAGTGGGCCTCGACCAGGCAGGAGCTCATCGCCAACGGCAACGCCGAAGCACTCGACACGATCGAGACCGCGTTGTTCTGCCTGTGCCTGGAGGACTTCGCGCCCAAGAACACGCAAGAGGCGTGCGACCAGCTTTTCCACGGCGACAGCGGCAACCGCTGGTTCGACAAGGCCGTGTCCCTGATCGTCTTCGCGGATGGCACGGCCGGGATCAACGTCGAGCACTGCCGGCTCGACGGCACCACGATCCTCGGCTTCACCGACACCCTGCTCGGCTCGCCCGCCGCGGACCAGTCTGCCCGCTCCGGCGCGCGTTCCCAAGGCACGCCCGCCTTCGCGCCGATCGACTTCACGCTGACGCCGGAACTCCGCGCCGACGCCTCAGCGGCGCAGGCGGCGTTCGCGAAGTACGCGGCCGACAACGCGACGTCGATCGTGTCATTCCAGGATTTCGGGGCCACCACGGCGAAACAGCTCGGCATGTCACCGGACGGTTTCGTGCAGATGGCATACCAGCTCGCGCACATGCGCACAAAGGGTCTGCTGGGCGCGACCTACGAGTCGATCGCCACCCGCCAGTACCAGAACGGCCGCACGGAGGCGATGCGCTGCGTCACCCCCGAAGCCGTCCAGTTCGTGGCCACGATGGAAGACCCGGCAGCGGACGCCACCGCCCGCCGCGCCGCTTTCCGCGCGGCAGCGGCGAAACACGTCGCGCGCGCGAAGGAATGCCAGCTGGGTGACGCGCCCGAGCAGCACCTGTGGGAGCTCCAGCTCATCCAGAAACGCCGCGGCGAGGTCACGGAACCGTTGGCGCTGTACGACTCCCCCGGCTGGACCGTCATGCGCGACGACTACCTGAGCACCAGCTCGGCGCCGTCGTACAACATCCAGTACTTCGGGTTCGGGTCGACGAGCAGCAAGTGCATCGGCGTCGCGTACGTGCTGCTGCAGGACCGGCTGAACATCTACCTGAGCACGCCGCTTCCGGTGGCGGACAAGATGTCTTTGTTCGCCGAGAACCTGGGCAACGCGTTGCGCGAACTGCGGGATCTGCTCGCCTCGGAGTAGGGCTCGTGGGCGTTGCGGGCGGTTCTAACC
>NZ_JBHWEB010000167.1:0-16301 GCF_042734395.1 Amycolatopsis sp. NPDC059657
CATCGGGATGCTCAGTCCCGACAACTTCGAGCAGTCACTCCGCATGGCTGCCTGAACCCTCGTAAGCCCCTGTCCACCATTCGGGGTGAACCTCATGTGGCAACCAGAGAGGCTAGGCAGAGCAGTAAGATGCGAAGCTTCTTCATGAGTGTTCCAATCTCATCACAGCAATTTCGAAAGGATCTCAGGCCCTGCCGATGTCCTTGGTGATCCAGACGATGTCGTCTGTGGTCGCGACCTCACCCTGGACCTGGTAGGTCTTGTACGCGCAGTTGGAGTTGCGCGCGGTGACCTCGGACTTGACGTACCAGGTACGCACCATGCCGCGGACGAGAACCTTCCGTCCCGCGTCCACATCGACGCGTGCCTGCTGTACTCCGCTGATCGTGTGTTCGTTGGTGACCGTCCGCGAGACGCCGAGCTTGAGCGCGCCGCCGAACAGCGTCCAGTCGGCCGTGAACGCGTTCGCCGTCGAGCGGGTATCGGAAACGGACTTCTCGACGACGAGCGTGTCCTTGATCCCGGTGCCGTTCCGCAACTCGGCCGTGACGACCTGGTTGAGGACCTCCCTCTTACTCACGACCTTGACCCGCTTGAACGACGAGCACGACGACGCATTCGCCTGCGGAGCGGCGAAAAGACTCGCCTGTGCGGGAAGGGCCACTCCCGCGGCGGTGATACCAAAAGCCAGACCACTCACGACAAGCGTGCGAAGAGAAGACTTTCCGACCTTCACTTGAACCTCCGTTGGTATTGCCGATGGAATAGGGAATGGCATTCAGCAGTTGGTGACGCGTGAGGTCCACGATCCGACGACGATCCGGCCGATGTTGTCGTTCACATAGCCGGGCAGATCGACGTCACGGCCTGGTCCGATCTGACAACTCCGGCCGCCGGAAGCCTGTGTCAGGCGCACCCAGCTGGAGCCCGAGTTGATGAGGTTCGATCCCCTGGTGCGGGTTCGGTACGGGGCCTGGTAGCTGCCGTTCTCGGCAGCGGTCCACACGACCGCGCCGCCGTGGTTGGGGTTCTCGAAGATGCAGACCAGCCGCAGGCCCCGGCAGTCGTCAATCGGAGCAGCGGAGGCGGTGGTCACCGGGCCGAAGACGACGCCGAGCAGAGCCACCAGCACGCCAAGACCGACACGTTTGCTCATACTGGTCACCTCCACTGGGTGCAGCCACTTGAAGGGCGGACTTCGATGGCACGCAACTGGTCCGCGTAGGTACCCTTGGGCAGCTGGCGTATCGCCTGCCCGCTGCGGATGCAGAGGCTCGCGCCGTCGAGTTTGCCGGTCAGCTTGATCGTGTACGACGTCCGGTTGATGATCGACGATGTCTTGCGGAAGTCGCCTCCGTAGGTGTAAAGGCCCGGAGAGCTTTCTTGCCAGACGATGTTGCCCTTGTAGTTGGCGTCGATGTACGCGCAGGCCACTCCCCAGTCCGGACAATCCCACACTCTCGCCGACGCGGTCCCGGCCGACGCCAACGTCGCGAGCGACGCGACACTGAGCGCCAATCCCATTCCCAGACGTTTCCTCATGATTTACCAGCTCCTTAGGAGTCACCTATGAAGGGAAAACGACATATGATCACCGGAGAGAATTCTTCGGAACACATTACAAATGTTCGAAAGAAGCGCGCCGGTCGGTTCCGCGAACGATCCGGCTGATCGCATGATCGGTCAGTTTGCTGCGTGGCAATCGGACTCCGGCGGAAAGGCTTGCCGCCGGATGTCATCACGGGACGATTCAGCCCCGTGCTGTCATGGGGTGTTGCGGCAGTTCCATGTGCTGGTGACCTGCCCCCTGTTGCCGGACTGCGTGTAGCGCACCAGTTCGACGGACTTCGTCGCCGGGTGGTCTCTGCGGCACGCATCCCAGGCCGTTCGCCAAATCGTTCGGGAAACCTCTTCGCGGGAGGGCTTCTCGCTCTTGAACACATATCCCGGGGCGTAGTTGGTGATCTGCCCGAGTGTCGCCGCATTGGCCGGGGTGCTCAGGCCGATGCCGAGCGCGGCCACCATGCCACAGGCGAGTACGACGCCCGCCAGCTTCCGCCGCTGGAACTCTCGCTGGTCCGATGTCTTGCCGAACGTGCCCAACACTATTCTCCTGGTTTTTTGCGACCTATGGGACCGGGCCACTGTCCTGCAGCGGTCCTGATGAAGGCAAGGCGGCGAGACGCGATTCCGAGCCTTGCGAACTGAGGTCTAAAAATGCGCGAATCGAGGAAGGCGCCGAAGTGCGACTCGGACCCCGTCGCGGCATCCGGCCGACCTCGTGGGCGAGGCCGGGCTCGAGCGCGGTGATCCTCGCCTGATGGTCGGGTTGAACAGGGTGATCGCCTCGTCGTCCGGGCGCGCACGATCCCTGCGGCGTGGAGCCGCGCAAGACGAGGAGAATCCGCATAGCAGTCAAATATGCGCATATTTGATCTTTTCGGGCAGGCCAAGGCCCTTTCGAGAAGAGTGCGTTAGTATCTGTGAACGTTCACAGTCGAACACCATGTCAGTGCGCGCGAGGACTTGTTCATGCAATGTGAAGTTTTCTCACTTTATCGGAAGGGGGTCCACTGTGTACAGGCGTCACAGTTCGGACACTCGCCCGCTGGTGGCCGGGCGGGCGGCAAGGGGGCCTGTCAAGTGGCGACAAGGGAACGCAAAGCTAAACAAAGGGTAAACGAAGAGGCTGGCGTCGGGAAGCTTCCGGCGGTCCAGAGCATTCCTCGGTGCCGAATTCGTCTCAGCGGCACGGACGAATTGGTTCTGGACGGCGTCATATCGGCAGGCCCTGATCGTCGTTCCCGTGAGGGTCTGTGTAGCGAAAGAAGAGAAGGCCGCTGATGCGCGCAGAGAAGGCCACGGTCATTGGCAGGCGAGCCGAGCTCGCGGCCGTCGAGGAGTATGTGGACGAGGCGGCGGTGGTGCTCGTCCGAGGGGGCGCCGGAACAGGGAAAACCGCCCTCTTGGACGAGCTTCGACGCACCTGGAGAATTCGGGGGATCACCGTCATCCGGCTGAATTTTTCCGCGTCCTCCACCGCTTGGGACAAGTTCGGCGGCCGTCCGGTGTTCGAGCCGGTTCAACACGACCTGCACGAAATCGGCGACTCACGGCTGATCGCCTCGATGGCGGTGCTGAACCGGTTGAGTCTCGCCGAGACCCACATCTCAGCGTCCGGCCGTTCGATTCTGGTCGCCGAGCTGGTGCGACTGTTCCGGTCTCTGCGCGGCCGAGGATCGGTCGCTGTGCTCCTCGACGACCTCCACGCCGCGCCGCATCCGGATTTGGCTGTATGGGCGGCTCATCAGGCAGGTTGCACGGTGGTGGCGACCTGCCGCGAGTACGGGGTAGCCGAACCGATGTCGCCGGGTGTGATCCCGGACCGCGTGCTCGACCTCGCCCCGCTGCCGGACGAGGAAATCGGCGAACTGCTCGCGGCCGCCACCCGAGGTCACTTGGACGAGGGGGTGTCCGCGGCCATCCAGGCAGGACTCGGCACGCTCGCCGGCAACCCGGGCGCGGTGCTCGGTGTCTTCGAGCAGCTGGTGGAGAACGGCAGGCTCGTCGAGGTGCACGGGCGCCTCTGCCTGGCCGACCCGGCCGCCTCGATCGCGCTCCCCGCCGATCACCACCTGGTTCGTTCCGCGACTCGGTTCGGCGAGCAGGGAACGCAGCTGCTCGGACTGATCGCGAGTATGGATCGCTGCACCGTCGACGATCTGATGATCTTCGCCGCGGCGACCGGCCGTGATTTCGGCGACTGCGGCCGCATGGTCGACCAGCTGGTGGTCGCGGGCGTGCTGGACTACGACGACAACGGGATGCTGAGCGTTCCGTGCCCGGCCTTGAGCGCCACACTCCTGCGCGACCTGTGCCCAGTGGGAATGGCTTCGTTGCACGCAGCCATCGCCGAACGGCTGGCGCGGACCGAGGGCTCTCTCTTCGCGGCACCGGCCGCGACCGCCGATCACCTCGCGTTGGCAGGCGCCGCCTTGCCGCCGGATCCGGCTATGGTCGCCCCGCTCGAAACCGAGGCTACGCGGATGCTTCGGGGTGACCCGGTGAGAGCGGCGCTCCGATACGGGGCGGCGTTCCGGCACTGCGATCCAGGCGGGCCGGACTATGCCCGGATTCTCGGCACCTTGCTGCGCCTGCTGGTCAAGATCGGCGACTACCGCCGGCTCGGTGAGGTCGTCATCGAAGCCGTGACCGAGTGCGTCGAGAACGAGCACCGGTACGAACTGGCGGTTTCGGCGGCGCTTGCCGCGGTGCACACGGGCGTACCAGTGCCGGAACCGGTGCGTGCCGCGTTGGCGGGCTACCCCGGGGGCGCGGAGCCGCTGGAGTTCGCCGAGGCCTGGTTCGACGGCGGGGAATCGTTCGACGGTGACCGGCTGGAGTCCGCGTTCGGCGCGTTCCGCGGGGAAGGTCCGCTCGGCGAAGAGGCGTCCGAGGCTCTCGACGTGGCGGCGGACCGGCACGATGTCGTCACGATGTTCAAGGTGGTCATCGGCAGTGGCTACGGTGAGCCCGCGACCGGGCCACTGGCGATTTTCGGGCGTATCGCGCGAAATTTCGCCGGCGGCGATTGGCGTGGTATCCCTTCGGACGCCCGGCGTCTCGAACTGTCGGGTTCGACGACGCCGGCCATCCATGTCCTTGCCCGGTTGATCACCGCGGAGGTCCTGTCTTCCTTCGGTGAAGTGCGCCAAGCTCACCAGTGGCTTGAGCAGGTCGGTGTCGGCTGTCCGTTCCCGGCCACCCGGGCCTGGGTCGAGATGGGGATCACCTACCGGAGCGGGGAATGGGACTGCGCTCGAGAGCGAGGCTGGGCGGCGTACGTGAAGATCGCGGCGGGCGTCGATCGTGGTGTTCTCACGGGTCTCTCATCGTTTCTCACCCGTTTGGCTTACCTCGAGCGGATGGACGAGGGCGCCGAGAACCTGCGACGCCTTCGAGACGACGCCCAACGCTGGCGAGCGCGCCACGGCGGGGTGTCCCTGCGTGTCACCGAACTCATCTTGCGCGGCCTGGCGGACAACGACTACGCCGCCGCGACCGAGGCAGTCGGAATCCTGCGCGAACAAGGCCTGCAGGGCGAACTGATGCGCGCTCTGATCACCGTCGCCTTCACGACGGACGAGCCGCGCCCGTGGTACCAGGAGGCATGTGACATCGCCCGCAGGCTTGGCGGCGACTGGATGTTGATGAACATCAAGACGGCGATGCGCGACACCACTGTCGCCTTGCCTTCATACAGAAAGGACCAGGACGCGCTGACGAAGCTCGAGGAGCGCATCATCGACCTGATCCGGCGTGGCATGACGAACCGGCAGATCGGAGTCGCGATCCACATGAAAGAGAAGACCGTGGAGAACCTCCTCACCCGGTTGTTCGCGAAGACCGGCTGCAGGTCGCGGTTGGAACTGACGACGGCCAGCATCGGGGGACGGCTGACGGTCATGTCAGCCGATTGCGCCTCATGAATTCAATTCACGCGTGGTAGGCGGAACCTGTCCATATTTCCGATGAGGGCCTGCTGGAGTTTTCGTCGGTTTTGCCTCCGACCTGCGGAAGTGTCGCAGGTCACCGCATCAAGGATTGCCGAGGGAGAACCCCTGTATGCATCGAATTTCATTGCTCGGCCGAATGGCTTTGCCTACTGTGACGCACGCGAGAGGGAGTGGCCGATTCCTGGCGACATCAGAGTCAAGACGGGCAGGTAGACGAACATGACTTTACTGGATGACCGGCCAGAACAGGTTTCGAGTCTCTCGGCTCCTTTTTCCGCGGACGCCGATGCCCGCGACATCGCGGAACAGTTGCTGGCTGGTCTCACGTCCGATCCGGCCTCACCCGCCGCCAAGGCCCTGTTCGCCGAGGTGGCGTGCGTTTACCGTCAAGTGGCGGAAGGCACTCGCGGAGACCTGCCCGATCAGCGGGAGAGAATTCGGGCGGCCGGGCGTACGTTCGCGGGCGCGGGCGGTGTACTCGACACCACGGCCGACATGTTCGGCAGGTTGGCCTCGCAGCTGATCAGCGTCGTGGCCGCGCAGCATCCGGAACGGGTTCGGTCGGTGGCCGACGTCGCGCAACTGATGCTGAGGGAGTTCCTCGCGGGAGTGAGCGAATCGCAGCGGGTAGCGGGCTTGACAAGAGAGACCCGCCGCAGCCTGGTCCGGCGGCTGATCCTGGACGAAGACATCGGCGCCGATGTCGCCGGCGGTCTCGACGCGGACTACATCGTGGCTGTGCTTCGATTCCCGCAGCGGCCGCCGCAGGGGCTGATGGCACTCATCGACGAGTGCGAGGCCCACGGCGTGCTGAGCGCGCCGTTCGAAGAGTGCGTCGTCGCGCTGATCCCGGGGCGAGCCGAGAGCATCATCTCCTGGTTGGCGCGGGAATGCGAAGCGCGGTTCGGCAGTGTGCCGTGGTTCGCGACGGCCGAATGCCGTCCGCGTACGGAGATCGCGTCCGGATACAAGGAAGCCATGGACGTCCTGGCTCTGGCGCGGGCCACGGGGCAGGCGCCCGGACTGCACCGCCTTGACGACTTTCGGGTCGAATACGTGCTCACCAGTGATCCGGCGCTCTTCGAGACCCTGGTGACGGCGATCGAACCGCTGCTGGGCAATCCGCCCATTCATCAGACACTGACAGCGTTGATCCGAAACGATTTCAACCGGTCCGCCGCCGCGCGGGAACTATTCGTGCACCGGTCCACCATGGACCACCGCATCCGCCGGATCGAGGAGCTCACCGGATACGCCCCGATGACGTGCCGGGGTGCGTACATCCTCCGGATCGCGATGACAGCGCACACGATGGCCGTATTGGCGAAAGGCCGATTGGTGCAATAGCGGCCATGACATTTGTGTGTTTTCGCGGCAGAACGGCCACCAGGCGCGGTGACTGTTCACGCCGTCGCTGTGCGCCATTTCGAGTCGTCGACCCTGCGGAAGTGCCGTACCATTCCGCCTTGCCACCTCGTCGACCGGGAGAGTAGTAGCCGTGCCTCGAAAACGTCTTCTTCCCGCCCAAGAGCACTTCGCGGCCGAAGTCGTCACCGCACTGCAGGCGGGTGGTTATGGCAAGCTGGTCGTCATTGCCGGCCCCGCGGGTTTCGAGGTTGCCCATGCGCTCGATGAAATCTGCGCACGCTGGCGCGAGACGAAGCCGACCGAGAAAGCTCCACGGAGAACGGTCTTCACGGTCTCTCTTGACGAGGCACAGACGGAGTCCCACCTCCTCGATCGGACTCCCTCGCCCGCGATGTTGCGTGGCCACCCGAACAGTCTCCTTTGCCTCAAGGGTTTCCAATCCTTACGGGCCGACGTTCTCCCAGCGTTAAAGGACTTGGCCCGGCAGCTGGAAGCTGCGAAAGCGGTCTGTGTGGCAGGTGTTTCGCTGCCTTTCCCGCCGCAGGAGCGGGCCGTGTTCGCCGAGGCTTTGGAACAGCTCCGCCGTGAGGGCATCGTCCACTACATCACTCTGCGCCCCTTGCCAAGGCCGAGGTTCGACGCCGAGGTCGCCATCGTGCTCGGCGCGAAACCCGAGCTCGCTCTGCGCGAACGGACCTGGCAGCTCACGCACGGCTGGCCGGGCGCCGCCGTCGCGTTGCTCCGGATCCACGACGATCACGACATCGTGCGGATAGCCGACCAACACGCGTTTCTGACGCCGTGGCACGGCTATCCCCGGCTGGTCGAGACCGACGAACCGGTCCGGTGGATCCGACGGCAGGGCGACCTGATGTGGAAAGCGGCGAAGGCGGTCGCCGTCCTCGATCCGCTCGGTCCGGCACTGCCAGTGCTGCTGGCCGACGCGGTCGGCGTCAGCGAACCGGAGGCGGTCGACCTGCTCGCCCGGCTCCACGATGTCGGTGCGCTGCACTTCCGCCGCTCTGAATCGGCATGGCGGTTCCGGATCCCGCTCGTCGGCGCGGCACTGCGGGCGGTGCTCGGGCCGTACGAGCGACGCAGGCTGGCCAAGATCGCCGTCGAAGCGATCTGGTCGGGCGACGCCAGTTGCGCGGATCCCGGCTACCTGCCCGATCAGCTGGCCTTCGCCGGCAGGCTGGTCGATCCCGAGCGGGCGCGGCGGGAATTGCTCTTCTTCGCGGGCCAGGCCGCCTTCGCCGGCGGCGACGCGACCATCGCCTGGCTGCGTGCGGCCGCCGAGCTCACGGCCGATCGCGCCGAGCGTGCCGAACATGGCGAAATCCTGCTCGCCCACGCCCGGACCTGCCTTGCCCGCGGCCGAGCCGATCTCGCCCTGCAGTCCTCCAGCACTTTGCTGACCAGATTTTCCGACGAGATTCCCAGTGACGAGCTGGTGGGTGCTCTGTTCGTGCATGTCATGGCACTGCACGAAACCAAGGATCTCGACACGCTCGAGCGTGTCGCGCGGGATGACCTGTCGAACTGGCGGTTCAGCCAGTTGGAAGAGGACCTTTGCCGCGCCTTCGCGTTGTCACTGCTCGGCCGGTGGCGAGAGACCCAGGACCTGCTCGACGCACTTCGGCATGAACCCGGCGCCGGTGCCATCGAAGCGAATATCGACCAGATCAGTCCGGTCGCGGATCTCTGGCTCGGCCTGACCGGAAAGTTCGATCAGGACGTCGCCGACCTGCCAGGCCGGGTGGCGCGCGGGGAACTCCCGACGGGTGAGCTGATTTACCACAGCGGGGCGCTTCTGGCACTAGGTGAACTCGACCGAGCCGAGGACCTGCTCGACCGCACCAGCAAGGTCCCCATTCGGCTCACTGTCCCCTCGCAGATGGCCAGGGAGTTCTACCGGGGCGAATTCGATGAAGCGCTGGAACTGACCCGGAAGAACATCGCCACCGGTTCCCCTCACGGCTGTGACGTCAACCAGAGCGTGATGTTCCAGCTCGCGGCGCTGTTGCAGCTCTCACGCGGAAAACTCACCCACGGTCGTGAGCTCTGTGCGATGGCACGGTCCCGGCAACCGACACTGCCGCATGTGCTGGCACTGCCTGAGTCGTTGGTCGAGACGATGTTCCGCAACATCGACGGGGCTCGAACTGTGCTGCTGGAGGCGGCGATGCGTGCCGAGGACGCCGGCATCGTCGCCCATACCAACGGTCTGTGGACCGGTATCGCGGAAATCGCGATCGCGACCGGACTCGGCGCTGACCGGCTTCCGGAATGCATGAAGCGGCTCGACGAGATCGCCGATCAGATCGGGAGCGAACCCGCTGAGATCCAGCGCCTGTCACTGCGCGCGTTTGCCGACTCCGACCAGCGCGCTGCCAGAACGGCACTTCAGCTGCTTCGCAAACGAGGGCAAGTGTACGAATTGGCTACCGGAATCGAACGGCTTGTCCGCTTCGGCGTCGCCGATCCGGCGCTGCTCTACGAAGCCTACGAGCACTACGGCACGATGGACGCGTTGATGCGGCGATCCTGGTTGCGTCGGCTGATGCAGGAACACCGGATGGCGGTACCCGGGCGGCAGGCGACCACCGCCGAGAACGAACGGCTACTGGCGGTGCTCATCTCGGAAGGCCTCAGCAACAAGCAGATCGCCGCGGTGCTGAACACCAGCGAAAAGAGCGTCGAAGGAAGGCTTTCGCGGTTGTTCTCCCGTAGTGGCTACAAGTCCCGCGTCAAGCTCGCCACGGCCATGCTCACGGCCTTTTCGAAGGATGAAATTCAGGGCGTGTAAGCAAAAGCAAAAAGCGACGCTGAGCGTTGTTCCGCGCGGGGCCTCGTCGAGGTGTCGCTGATCGGGACGCGGTTCATGGTCAAGGTGCTGTTCATAATTCCGCGCTCCCTGCCTCGGTGCCTCCAGCCGTCTTCGGCCGGGGACCTCTGGATAACACTGTTCGAAAATGTTGGATTGCTGGACAGTCGCACTTTTTGAAACGCGGATTTCCTGCCCGGCGTCTCGTCATATTGCTGTGCGACTATACATTTTGCGCGGAACGCGGAACTGTTTCCTGCCGACTCTGATTGCTCGCCCACTCTGCCGCCACTAGGTTCAGTGCACTTGTTCCGCGATTTCCCCAGTCAGAACCGGGGGTCATGTCATGACTGCAACGCTGGGCCCCGAACCGGGCCTCATCACCGGGGCAGGTCTCGCCGAACTGCTCTGGACGGACATCGCGCCGGTTCTGCACCGGATGCCGGAACAACTCGGCGCCACAGTGCGTCCCCTCCTGCGGGAAGTGGTTCCGCTCATGGTCTCCGCCGCGGACGGAGCAGGCCGGTGGTCCGACGAGACGGCCTCGCGGGTTCGCGGGTGCGTCACCCAGATCGCCAGGGTCACCGACGACCTGACGCCGATCGTGGGAGTGATCGATGAGCTGACCTCGCGTGTGCTCCACGTCGTGATGGCCGACGCCACGAGTGCGGCGGCCACCTCATCGCCCCGCGAAGTGTCCGCGATGGGTGGCAGGCTGGTCGCCGAGCTGCTCGCCGGCGCGCACCACGCGGCAGTGAGGATGCACAGGGGTGCGGGTGTCAGGGACAAAAGGCGCCGTGCGCACGAACTGCTCAAGGGAACGCACGCTGACGGTGATCACGATCTCGCGCCCGCCTATGCCGTAGTCACGCTACATTCGCCGACGCCGTTCGATCCCGACGCGGTGACCGGCATCTTCGAGCGCGTCGCGGGGGAAGGCACGCTCGTCGCTCTCGGCACGACAAGCGGCTTCGCACTGTTGCCGGCGGCGGATGAGGTTCGCGCGGTACAGCTGGCTCGGCAGGCGCATGACGAGCTGTCGGGGAGGCTGTGGCTGGCCGCGTCGTGGCGTCCGCGTGGGGAGATCGCTTGGGGGCGCCAGGAGGCGAGCAAGGTGCTTTCCCTGGTGCTCGGTGCCGGTTACGAGCCTGGCGTTTACCAGCTTGGTGACGTGCTCGTCGAGTACGCCATCACCCATGTGCCGTCGGTGAGCGAGAACCTGCTCGAGATCATCGCGCCGCTGCTCGGTCAGCCCGTCCTGTTCGAGACGCTCAAGGCGCTGATCGCCGCGGATGGCAACCGCCGCCTGGCCGCCGCGCAGCTGATCATCCACCGCAGCACGCTCGACTACCGTATCCACCGCATCGAGCAGCTGACCGGGGTGCGCCCCGGCAGCGTCAGCGGAATCAACATCCTCAGTGCGGCGCTCACCGCGCACGCCGTGACAGCGAAGAGCGACCAGTCGCAGCCGGTGGACTGATCCGGCAAGCCGGACGTTCCGTCTCGTCCAGGTCGAGTAGGTCTGGCTTGTGAGAGGAGGAATCTGGCCACTCGATGTCCAGATTCCTCCTTTCGCTCCCCGTTCGGCTCGCCTGGTCGCGCCGGTGAGCAGTGTGGCGATGCCGGAAACGACCGGCCTCGCGACCTGTGAGACTTTCTTTCCGATTTGCCGAGCGCATCTCGTGCGTCGTGGGCGAATCCTGTGGGCGGTCCGGCGGTGAGAGTCCCGTAACGTTCCGAGCCCTCACCGTCTATGGCCAGGAAACCAATGTTCTGTGAACAGTATGAGCGTCCTGGAAGCCATTGAGGACGGCGTACCGCTGGTCGCGAGGCCGCATGTGATCGCGGACTGTGCACGTACACAGATTGTGTGCGTCAGCATGTTGAAAATATTCCCGAGATGCAGTTATATGACTGGTGATCGGCCTTGTTCAAGGACTGTGAACGTGCACAGAAAAGTGATGGCGATTGCCGCATACTTGCGATCGAGGAGGTGCTGGTGCGATGGAAAGTGACAAGCAGGCGATTTCGTTGCGTGGTCCGAGGCCGGAACCAGGATTGGTCCGCATTGCCGGCTGACGTGGGAAGTGAGACCGAATGACTACGATCAGCGACGACAAGACGATGACCGCCGTTTTGACGGGGGCATTCCCGGCGCGCAACCGCGAGGCTGTTCCATTGTGGGGACCGGAGCAGGCCGCGGCCGACAGGGATGCGGACCAGCCTCACCGGACAGTGGTGGCTCACGTGCTTGCCTTGTTCTCGGACGCGCTGTCCAACGCCTTCGTCCTCGACGCGCTTTCGGCGCGGCGGATCGGCTGGAACTGGGGGGAATCCAGGTGCAGTCTCGAACGACTGCTCGAAGCGGTGCGCAACCTCACCGCGGACCTCGTGGACGAAGCGCTGAACCGGCATGACGTGTTCGACACCGGCGCACGCTGCCTCGCGGCCCAGCGCATCAGCGAACTCGGCAGCCGGATCCTCATCGAACTCACGCGAGGGTTCCAGCAAGCCGTTGAAACCCCGCACGCTCATGAGGAACCAACCCGGCGCAGGCATGCCGAATTGCTGCTGACCGGTGCGATGAGCCCGCCGCCAGGGCTTTGTTACGCCGTCGTCGGCCTATCCGGTTCCGGCCTCGATCCGGCCGTCGTGGATGGCGCGTTCCGTACTCACGGCGGGCAGCAGACGATGTCGATGCTTGCCGACGGCGGTGGGCATGTCCTTCTTCCCGCTCTGAGCAAGGCCGATGCCGTGCACCTTGTGGAGCGGACACTCAAAGTGCTCGGCGGGACCATCCGGGCCGCGGTCGTCTGGTCCGAGGAGCGCAGCCTTTCCGCGTGCCGCTCAGCCGCCGACGACATCCTGGAACAGGCGATCGCACTGGAACTCACCCCCGGTGTGCACGTGCTCGCCGATGTGCTGCTGGCCTTCGCGGCCGCGCACGAACCGACCGTGTCCAACGCTTTGCTGAAGGTGATCCAGCCGCTGCTCGCACAGCCGATGCTGTGGGAGACCTTGCAGGTGCTGCTCGCCGAGGACGGAAATCGGGGCAGAGTCGCGGAACGGCTCATCATCCACCGGAGCACGGTCGACTATCGGCTGCACCGCATCGACCAGCTCACCGGGCATTCGCCCTGCACCATACGCGGGCTCCGCCTGCTGGCGACCGCCTCGGCAATGCATCGCCTCGCCGAGCTGCGCGGCAGTGCGTCCTGATACCCCAGCGGCGCTCCGGGCACGAGGAGGTCGTGTTTTCGCCGCTCCTGCGATCGTCCTGTTCGGACTTTGAGGTCCGGGGCGGTAAAGTCATGACCATTGGAACCACGTGAGGAACGCATGAGGGAAACCGCGCCACGGCAAGATGTGCGAGCACGGGTCAAGCGCCGTCCGCCGACCATCCACGATGTCGCCGCGCACGCCGGGGTCTCCCGTGGCACCGTCTCGCGTGTCCTGCAGGGCGGCCACAATGTGAGCCAGGCTTCCCAGGAAGCGGTCAACGCCGCGATCCGCAAACTCGGCTACGTAGTCAATCGCGCCGCCCGCAGCCTGGTGACCCAGCGCGCGGGCTCGGTGGCATTCCTGCTTTCGGAGACCCAGGACCGATTCTTCCAGGACCCCAACTTCACCACCCTGCTGCGTGGCTGCACCGAGGCGCTCGCCGCGCACGACCTCCCGCTCGTCTTGATCACCGCGGGCACCGACGCCGAACGCCGTCGCATCTCCCGTTATCTGTCGGCGGGCCCGGTGGACGGCGTGCTGCTGATTTCCTCGCATCGCGACAACTCGATGATCGACCACCTGCGCGAGGCCGGCTTGCCGTTCGTCTGCTGCGGCAAGCCGCTCGGCCGGCGCGGGCCGATGTCCTATGTGGCGGTCGACGAACGGGAAGGCGCCAAGGACATGGTGCGCCACCTGCTCGAATCCGGCCGCAGGCGCGTCGCGACGATCGCGGGCCCGCAGGACACCCCCGGTGGGCTGGACCGGCTGCTCGGCTACCGGGAGACGCTCGCCGAGCACGGCGTCGCCTACGACGAGCGGTTGGTGGCTGTCGGCGACTACAGCCGGGGCAGCGGTGAGGCGTGTATGCGCGAACTGCTTTCCCGTGCGCCGGACATCGACGCGGTGTTCGTCGCGTCGGATCTGATGGCCGCAGGCGCGCTGACCGCGATAGAAGGATCGGGCCGCCGCGTGGCCGATGACATCGCCGTCGGCGGCTTCGACGATTCCTCTGCCGCGCTCGAAGCCAAGCCCCCGCTGACCACGATCCGTCAGCCATGGGCCCGCATCAGTGAGGTGATGGTGCGCCTCGTGCTGGCGCAGATCGCCGGAGACGGCCCGTCCGCGGTGATCCTGCCCGCCGAGCTCGTCATCCGCGAATCGACCTGACGCGACGGGGGTTATGCCTGCCCGCGGCGTCTCCGCGGGAATGGACGGGTGCGTCAGCCCAGTACTGCCTCCCACGAGGTGGTGCTCGAGCCGGCATCGGAGCGAAGACGGTCGCGGGCGCTGGTGTCGGCGTACAGGCCCCAGCGCATCCAGTCCACGAACGTGTTCCGGGCTCGCGAGTCGTTGAAGTAGCTGGTGTGGGTCCCGCCGCGGAAGGTGAGGAATGCCTTCGGTGCGGGCAGTTCGCCGTATGCCTGACGGGCGGACGAGTACGGGCAGGTGGTGTCGCGGTCACCATGGATGAACAGCACCTTCGCCCGCACCGTGCTTCCGGGGTTACCCATGTCCACAGTGGACATGGGCACGGCGGCGACGATCCGCGAGTCGGGCCAGGCGGTCAGCAGACCGTGGGTGGTCATGCCGCCCATCGAATAGCCGGCGACGCCGACGCCGATCGTGGTGGCGATGTGGCCTGCCAGCGGGCCGGTGCCGGTGTTGAGCGCGAGTGTGCGGGTGATGTTCTCGGAGACGTCCTTGGACAGGTTGCCGTTGTAGGCGTCGCCGATGGAGGCAGTGGTGAAGACCGGCGCGGGGACGATGAATCCGGCGGCGGCCAGTGGACGGATGTGCGTCAGCGCTTTCTGCGGGCTGCCGCCGGAGCCGTGCGTGTACTCGCAGATAGGGAACACGCCGTCGGCGACGGGCGCGTCGGCGATCGGCTTCCCGCCGGGTGCGCCCTTGGCCGGGTAGTAGACGTAGGTGTTCAGCTTGCGGGTGCCGCGTGTCCAGGCGTACTGACGGACGCCGACCGCGAACGGTGTGGCCGGCGCCGCGGCGCGCGGTCCGACGGCCCCGAGCGCTTGTTCCGCGCCGAGCATTGCCAGTGCGGCGCCTGCGACTCCGGCGGCGCCGATGCCGAGGAAAGTACGACGATGCATGGTCATGGCAACTCCGAAAGTGTAGGAGGAAGCTCAGTTGCCGGACGGCGAGGCAGGGGCACCGCGGCTGGATGACGTGATGCTCGCTCAGGCCGATCACCCGGAGTCGTTGCGATCAGCTCCGGGTGCAGGGCTTGTCCGTCGCCTCGTGGAAGCTGCCACTCGCGCTGTACCGGTAGCAGTGAGAAGCATCGGTGTTGATGAAGAAACTCCTGTGCTTGCCACCTGTGTCTCGCACTTCGATGGACTGCACCGCGGCAGAGGAAAATGTCCAGACCGCGGTGCCCTTGGATTTGATCCAACGGCAGAACGGAGCCGAAACCGCAGGGTTCTTGTTCGCGACGTCAGTTGAGGTTACGCAAGCCATCTGCGACCCTCCTGACCTGTTGCTCACCAGGACAAAGCCGTTGAAACCATGCGCGGCGACGGCTGCAGGCGCCGGAGTGGCGGCTGCCACTGAAAGCAGAACTGCGGCGCCGAGCGTGATCGCGGGTGTAAGGAAATTCTTCATACGCGGAACGTATGCGGCTCGCGGCTAAGCGGCAACCCCCGGGCGCAAAGCTGCGAAAAATCAGAAACAACCTTCCGAAAGTCACCCTCGCCGAGGTGTGGCCGCGGATCGGATGAGCGAAGTCGGTTCTCGCGAGTCCCGGCTGGAATTGAGTGGTTCCGCATACTCGGAGCTGATAATCCGAAAATGTCTTATTGTCCACATTGGACCCGTATGGAAAGGTTCTCTTTACTATCCCCTTGGGATACCGCAAAACCGCACAGTAAGGTGATCGCCAGTGACATTCATGAAGAAAGCCGCAGTGGGTCTCGCGGCCAGTGCCATCACGCTCGCGACCGCGGCGGTCGGGGCGTCGACGGCCTCGGCGGCAGGGGACCACACCATTGTATTCTCGAACAAGTCCGTCGTGTACTACATCTGCTTCACCTCGAGTGATTCCCAAGGGAAGCAGATCAAGCACAAGTGCACGACCTGGGCGGCAGGGGCCGCTGGGGGGACGTACAAGTTCCGGGTGCCGAGTGCCGCGTCTCAGACGCGCTTCACCGCGTCTGACCGAGGCACGCAGATGATCGGAACGACCCTGCCCAACACGAAGAACTGGTGCTTCCGGGCGCCCGCGAGCTGGAACGGGAGGATTCAGGGGCCTGTCACCCCCTGTAACCCCTGATCTCTGGGTTCCGGGGGAGCCGGATAAAGCCTCGGCGCGGTTAAGGGGGGCGCAGTGATCCGCATAAACCACCGAGTGCGGAACC
>NZ_JBHWEB010000168.1:0-16203 GCF_042734395.1 Amycolatopsis sp. NPDC059657
TTGGGGTCGGGCCGTTTAAACCCGCCCTTCCCCCCCACGACCCGAACGTTCGGGACGGCAACAAATCAGTCCACCCCGGACAGACAGCTCTTGGCTGAGACGCCTTTCCCATGTCCTGCAACAAAGCACGCGGTGTCCGAGCCGTCACTGGCTGGGGTAGCACGGCTTACGATGCGGCGGATGGACCAACCGGCATACGGCCGTGCGGTGAACTCCCAGCGTGATCGACTCTGCCATTCGAGCGATCTCGGTATGGTCACGGAAGTCCCAGAAACCCCACCCGACTCGCTATACGATCGTCCGTAAAGCACGTAAGTCCAGGTCAGAACACAGATGTCCACTAGATGACACACTGTGTCCGCACTATGGTCACACTGGCGCGAAGTCAACAAGGGCGTGGCATTTCCCACCCGGACACGGCGACGTATGTCGATAACAGCGAATTCACACTATCGTCATAAGACCCGGCGAACCCGGGAGTACGACCGCGCGCTCCGACGACCCCCACCACCCGCGGTTGCGGACCCAGCGCGTGCAGCTCGGTGCAATGGCGCACCCGAAGTTCAGGGTCACCCAGTGCAGTGTGGCCCCGCGATGCCGCTTGCCCTGTTATGGCAACAAAGCATCTTCTGTTCTCGACTGACCATCGCGATTCCGGACCACTTCGTTAACTGGTTCCGTCATCGAATCGCGCAGACGCCTTGGGAGGCGGCCAGCCGTGACCCGCCACGTACCGGAAACCCGCAAGGGCTTGTACGACAAGCAACACGAACACGACGCCTGCGGCGTGGCCTTCGTCGCCGATCTCGCCGGGAGGCGAGATCACGGGATCGTGCGGAAGGCATTGGTCGCGCTTCGCAACCTCGAACATCGTGGCGCCAGAGGAGCCGAACCGGACACCGGGGACGGCGCGGGCATCCTGATCCAGGTGCCCGACGAGTTCTACCGTGCGGTCGCGGGCTTCGAGCTGCCCGAAGCGGGCGCGTACGCCGTCGGCACGGCTTTCCTGCCGACAGACGAAAAACAGCGTGGCCGCGCCATGTCGACCATCGAGCGGATCGCCGCCGAGGAGCACATGCGCGTGCTCGGCTGGCGTGAACTCCCCGTGCACAAAGAGCATTGCGGGCCGACCGCGGCTGAATCGATGCCGCATTTCACCCAGCTGTTCCTGGCCGGGCGGGACGGCGCGAGCGGTCTCGAACTCGAGCGCGCCGCCTTCTGCGTGCGCAAGCGCGCCGAGCACGAACTCGAAGGGGACCTCTACTTCCCCAGCCTGTCCTCGCGCACGATCGTCTACAAAGGAATGCTCACCGAGCCTCAGGTCGAGAAGTTCTTCGACGACCTGACCGACGAGCGGGTCACGAGCGCGATCGGCCTGGTGCACTCCCGCTTCTCCACCAACACCTTCCCGTCGTGGCCGCTGGCGCATCCGTACCGTTATGTGGCCCATAACGGTGAAATCAACACGCTCAAGGGCAACCGCAACTGGATGGACGCCCGCGAGGCGCTGCTCGAAACCGACCTGATCCCCGGTGACCTCAAACGGATCTACCCGATCATCAC
Source organism: Amycolatopsis sp. NPDC059657 (assembly GCF_042734395.1). Taxonomy (NCBI): domain Bacteria; kingdom Bacillati; phylum Actinomycetota; class Actinomycetes; order Pseudonocardiales; family Pseudonocardiaceae; genus Amycolatopsis; species Amycolatopsis sp. NPDC059657. Next base: position 1,564 of record NZ_JBHWEB010000168.1, read on the forward strand.
GCGCGGCGCGAGCGACTCCGCGTCGTTCGACGAGGTGCTCGAACTGCTGCACCTCGGCGGCCGCTCACTGCCGCACTCGGTGCTGATGATGATCCCCGAAGCGTGGGAGAACCATCAGGAGATGGACCCCGCGCGCCGCGCGTTCTACGAGTTCCACTCGACGCTCATGGAGCCGTGGGACGGGCCGGCGCTGGTCAGTTTCACCGACGGCACCCAGATCGGCGCCGTGCTCGACCGCAACGGCCTGCGGCCAGCCCGCTACTGGGTGACCGAAGACGGACTGGTCGTGCTCGCCAGTGAAGTCGGTGTGCTCGAACTGGAACAGTCGACGATCATCCGCAAGGGACGGCTCGAACCGGGCAAGATGTTCCTCGTCGACACCGCCGAAGGGCGCATCGTCGAAGACGAAGAGGTCAAGGACGAGCTCGCCACCGCGCATCCGTACGACGAGTGGGTCGACGCCGGGCTGGTGCACCTCGAGGACCTGCCCGAGCGTGACCGCGAGGTTCCGCTGCACGCCGCGCTCGTACGGCGGCAGCAGGCTTTCGGCTACACCGAGGAAGAACTCGAGACCATCCTGGAGCCGATGGCGCGCACCGGGGCCGAGCCCATCGGCTCGATGGGCAACGACTCGCCTCTCGCGCCGCTGTCCAGCAGGCCCAGGCTGATCTTCGACTACTTCATCCAGCTTTTCGCGCAGGTCACCAACCCGCCGCTGGACGCGATCCGCGAGGAGCTCGTCACCGCGCTGGGCGCGCAGATCGGCTCCGAGCCGAACCTGCTGGAGGCCAACGCGAAGTCCTGCCGCCGCGTCGTGCTGCCGTTCCCGGTGCTCGACAACGACCAGGTCGCCAAGCTGGTCCACATCAACGACGACGGCACACTGCCGGAGTTCCAGGCCGTCACCGTTCTCGGGCGCTATGACGTCCGAGGGGGCGGCGACGCGCTTATCAAGCGGCTGGACGAGATCCGCTCCGAGGTGTCCGAGGCGATCGAGGACGGCGCGCGGTTCATCGTGCTGTCCGACCGCGGCGTCGACGAGCACCACGCGCCGATCCCGTCGCTGCTGCTGACCGGCGCGGTGCACCATCACCTGGTCCGCGAGAAGACCCGCACCCAGGTCGGGCTCATCGTCGAGTCCGGTGACGCCCGCGAGGTGCACCACATCGCGCTGCTCATCGGCTACGGCGTGGCCGCGGTCAACCCGTACATGGCGATGGCGACCGTCGAGGACATGGCCTTCCGCGGCCTGATCCCCGGCGTCACCCAGGTCGAGGCGACGCAGAACCTCATCAAGGCGCTCGGCAAGGGTGTCCGCAAGACGATGTCGAAGATGGGCGTCTCGACCGTCGCGTCCTACGCGGGCGCGCAGATCTTCGAAGCCGTCGGGCTCGGCCCGGAGATCATCGAAAACTGTTTCACCGGAACGGATTCGAAGCTCGGCGGGGTCGGCTTCGACACCATCGCGCTCGAAGTGGCCGAGCGGCACCGCAAGGCGTACCCGCCGGACGGCGTGCGTGCGAGCCACCGCGAGCTGGAGACCGGCGCCGACTACCAGTGGCGCCGCGAGGGCGAACCGCACCTGTTCAACCCGCAGACGGTGTTCAAGCTGCAGCACTCCACGCGCTCCGGGAAGTACGAGATCTTCAAGGAGTACACCAAGGCGGTCAACGACCAGTCCGAGAAGCTGCTGACGCTGCGCGGGCTGTTCGACTTCAAGTACGGCGAGCGCCCGCCGGTGCCGATCGACGAGGTCGAATCGGTCGAGGACATCGTCAAGCGGTTCGCCACCGGCGCCATCTCCTACGGCTCGATCTCGATGGAGATGCACCAGACCCTCGCCATCGCGATGAACCAGCTCGGCGGCAAGTCCAACACCGGCGAGGGCGGCGAGGACCCGGAACGCCTCTACGACCCGGAGCGGCGCTCGGCGGTCAAGCAGGTCGCGAGCGGCCGGTTCGGTGTGACGAGCGAATACCTCGTCAACGCCGACGACATCCAGATCAAGATGGCGCAGGGCGCCAAGCCCGGCGAGGGCGGCCAGCTGCCCGGCGCGAAGGTGTACCCGTGGATCGCGAAGACGCGGTACTCGACGCCGGGTGTCGGGTTGATCTCCCCGCCGCCACACCACGACATCTACTCGATCGAGGACCTCGCCCAGCTCATCCACGACCTCAAGAACGCCAACCCGGCCGCGCGCATCCACGTGAAGCTCGTGTCCGAGGTCGGCGTCGGCACGGTCGCGGCGGGCGTGTCCAAGGCGCACGCGGACGTCGTGCTGATCTCCGGGCACGACGGCGGAACCGGCGCTTCGCCGCTTTCGTCGATCAAGCACGCGGGTGGCCCCTGGGAGCTCGGCCTCGCCGAAACCCAGCAGACGCTGCTCGCGAACCGGCTGCGCGACCGGATCGTCGTGCAGACCGACGGCCAGCTCAAGACCGGCCGTGACGTGATCATCGCCGCGCTGCTCGGCGCGGAGGAGTTCGGCTTCGCGACCGCGCCGCTGGTCGTCTCCGGCTGCATCATGATGCGGGTGTGCCACCTCGACACCTGCCCGGTCGGTGTCGCGACGCAGAACCCGAAGCTGCGCGAGAAGTTCAACGGCAAGGCCGAATACGTGGTGAACTTCTTCAAGTTCATCGCGCAGGAGGTCCGCGAATACCTGGCGGAGCTGGGTTTCCGGTCGCTCGCCGAAGCGGTCGGCCACGCCGAGATGCTCGACAAGCGCAAGGCCGTCGACCACTGGAAGGCGTCGGGTCTCGACCTCTCGCCGATCTTCTACGTGCCGGAGATGGCACCGGCCGGCCGCCGTCACCAGCAGCGCGCGCAGGACCACGGGCTGGAGAAGGCACTCGACAACACGCTGATCCAGCTCGCCGAGGGCTCGCTGTCCTCCGGTGACAAGGTGCGGCTCGAACTGCCCGTCCGCAACGTCAACCGGACCGTCGGCACCATGCTCGGCTCCGAGCTGACCAAGCGGTGGGGCGGCGAAGGCCTGCCGGACAACACGATCGACGTCACGTTCACCGGCACCGCCGGCCAGTCGTTCGGCGCGTTCGTGCCGAAGGGCATCACGCTGCGGCTCTACGGCGACGGCAACGACTACGTCGGCAAGGGTCTCTCGGGTGGCCGGATCATCGTGCGGCCGCCGAGGGACACGCGCATCGTCGCCGAAGAGAACATCATCGCGGGCAACGTGATCGGCTACGGCGCGACGAGCGGCGAGATCTTCATCCGAGGCAAGGTCGGCGAGCGGTTCTGCGTGCGCAACTCCGGCGCGCTGGCCGTCGTCGAAGGCGTCGGCGACCACGGCGCCGAGTACATGACCGGTGGCCGGATCGTGGTGCTCGGCGAGGTCGGCCGCAACTTCGCGGCAGGCATGTCCGGTGGTGTCGCGTACGTGCTCGACCTGCCGAAGCACCGGGTCAACCCGGAGATGGTCGACGTCGACCCGCTCGACGACGAGGACATCGCGTTCCTGCGCGAAGCGGTCGAAAAGCATTACGACGAAACGGAATCCGCGGTCGCACGGGCGCTGCTCGAGGACTGGGAGTCCGGCGTCACCCGGTTCGGCAAGGTCATGCCGAAGGACTACAAACGCGTGCTCGCCGCGCAGGCCGAGGCCGAGCGGGACGGACGCGACGTGAACGAGGCGATCATGGAGGCCGCACATGGCTGACCCCAAGGGCTTTCTGACCACCCCGCGCGAGACGCCGAAGAGCCGTCCGGTGGCACTGCGGCTGCTGGACTACCGCGAGGTCTACGAGGGTTTCGCGTCGGACAAGCTGCAGAAGCAGGCCGGGCGCTGCATGGACTGCGGCATCCCGTTCTGTCACCAGGGCTGCCCGCTCGGGAACCTCATCCCCGAGTGGAACACGCTGGTGTGGCGGGAAGACTGGCGTGACGCGGCCGAGCGGCTGCACGCGACCAACAACTTTCCGGAGTTCACCGGCACGCTGTGTCCCGCGCCGTGCGAGACCGCCTGCGTGCTCGGGATCAACGACGACCCGGTGACCATCAAGCGGGTCGAGATCTCGATCATCGACCGCGCCTTCGACGAGGGCTGGGTCGTCCCGCAGCCGCCGACCGCGCAGACCGGCAAGAAGGTCGCGGTCGTCGGCTCGGGTCCGTCCGGGCTGGCCGCCGCGCAGCAGCTGACCCGCGCCGGGCACCAGGTGGTGGTGTTCGAGCGGGCCGACAAGATCGGCGGGTTGCTGCGGTACGGCATCCCCGAGTTCAAGATGGAGAAGCACCGGCTCGACCGGCGGCTCGACCAGATGCGGGCCGAGGGCACCGAGTTCCGGACCTCGGTCAACGTCGGCGTCGACATCACCGCCGAGCAGTTGCGGACGGACTACGACGCCGTGGTGCTCGCCGGTGGCGCGACGGCGTGGCGTGACCTGCCCATCGCCGGCCGGGAGTTCGACGGCATCCACCAGGCGATGGAGTTCCTGCCGCCCGCCAACCGGGTGGCGGCGGGCGAGCTGGACGTGTCCCCGATCAGCGCCGAAGGCCTCGACGTGGTGGTCATCGGCGGCGGCGACACCGGCGCGGACTGCGTCGGCACCTCGCACCGCCAGGGCGCGAAGTCGGTGACGCAGCTGGAGATCATGCCGCGGCCGCCGGAGTCCCGCTCGGACGCGCACCCGTGGCCGACCTACCCGATGATCTACCGCGTCTCGTCGGCGCACGAGGAAGGCGGCGAGCGGCTCTACTCGGTCAACACGCAGGAGTTCGTCGCCGACGCCACCGGGCGTGTGCGCGCGCTGAAGCTGGTCGAGGTCCAGCTGTCGGACGGCAAGTTCGTACCGGTCGAGGGCACCGAACGCGAGTTGAAGGCTCAGCTCGTGCTGCTCGCGATGGGGTTCGTCGGCCCGCAGCGCGAGGGCTTGCTCGAAGCGCTCGACGTCGAGCTCGACCCGCGCGGGAATGTCGCGCGGGACAAGGCTTTCAAGACGAGCCTGGACAACGTGTTCGTCGCCGGTGACATGGGCCGTGGGCAGTCGCTCATCGTGTGGGCGATCGCCGAGGGCCGCTCGGCCGCGGCGGGCGTGGACGCGTACCTGACCGGCCGGGATGTACTGCCCGCGCCGATCGCGCCGACGGACCGTCCGCTCACCTGAGGCTTGGGGTCGTGAGTGGTACGGCCGGTTCTAACCGGCAATACCACTCACGACCCCCTCGCTCGTGGGTAAGGTCGCTGGCATGGTCGCCGAACTCGTCTTCACCGCGACCTCCCGCGACGACATCCACGCCAATTTCGTCCACAACTACTTCGGCGCCAGCCATGTGACGGTCTCCATGGAGGACGGCCCCGGTGGCGAGTTCCGCTTCTCGATGCTGAGCGAGCAGACCGCGCCGGTGCGGCTCGTCGAGCTGGCCTCGGTGCCCGCGTTCGACGTGGCGGGCAAGCTGACCGGGGAGAACGACGACTACACGATCCAGATCGCGCGGCGGGGCGACGGGGTCACCGAGCAGGACGGCGAGCAGGCCAAGTCGGTCAACAACATCGCCGACTTCCGGCTGAAGCGGTACCGGACGCTGCGGCGGCAGGACACGCTGTTCCACATCCTGCTGGTGTCCCGTGCGGAGATGGACCGCGCGGTCGCCGAGCACCTCGGGTACACCCCGCGCACCTCGGTGAGCTTCGATGCCGACCTGCGCACCTCGGATCCCGTCGTCGGCGCCTGGATGAACACGGTCGCCGCGTACGGGGACGCCTGGAAGTCGGGGATGTTCGCGGCGTCGCCGCTGGCCCAGGGGCATTTCCAGCAGCTGCTGGTGCACGGGCTGATCGCCGCGCAGCCGCATTCGTTCCACCAGCGGCTCACCGCCCAGCCGACGACGTTGCTGGCGGAAACCGTCCGGCGGGCGGCCGTGTTCTGCGAGGACAACGCCCACGGGCCGATCTCGGTCACCGACATGGCGGCCGCCGCGCGCACCAGCGTCCGCGCGCTGCAGAAGGGTTTCCGCAGCCAGTTCGGGATGAGCCCGATGGGCTACCTGCGCCGGGTGCGGCTCAGCCGCGTGCACGACGACCTCGTCGCCATCCGCCGTGGCACGGCGATGCCCAGCACCGTCACCGAAGTGGCGCTGCGGTGGGGTTTCGTGCATCTCGGCCGGTTCGCGCAGGTGTACCGCGAGACCTACGGCGAGCCGCCGTCGGCCACCGCGGGACTATCCGGAAAACGACCACGGAACGGGACGCAAAACGGATATCTGAGCCGGGGGCAGGCCGGATAGCGTCGTGCCGGTGCGCGAAAGGGTCTCGCGCATCGCGATCAGGAGGAAATCATGCAGGGCAAGGGGATGCGCCGCGCCGGTATTGGCAGCGCCTAGGAAACCCGCTGCGCACAAGTGCTTGAAGTGCTCCACTTTCAAGCACTTGTGCGCGTTGCCCGCCTGACTAGACTGACCGTCCATGATGGATGTGCCGTTCGAACCGCGGCCGATCGCCCGGTTCGGCATCGCCGGGCTCGGCCAGCGTGGCCGCTCGATGGTTCCGCTGCTCCTCGAAATCCCCGGCGCGCGGATCACCGCGCTCCACGACGTCGACCCGGCCGCCGTCGCGGCGACGATCGAGTCTGCGAATCTGCCCGCGACCGTGGCCTGCGGCGACTTCGAGCAGCTCTGCGCGCGCGATGACGTCGACTTCGTCTACATCGCGACGCCGTGGGACTCGCACGCGCCGCTGGCGCTGACCGCGATGCGCGCGGGCAAGCACGTCGGGGTCGAATGCCCGCTGGCGACGTCCATAGCGGACCTCTGGGAGCTGGTCGACACCTCGGAGCAGACCCGGCGGCACTGCATCCAGCTCGAGAACTGCTGCTACGGGCGCAACGAACTCCGGGTGCTGCGAATGGTCCGCGCCGGGCTGTTCGGCGAAACACTGCATGCCTCCGGCGGCTACCTGCACGACCTGCGCGAGCTTCTGTTGTCCGACAGCTACTACGCGAACCAGTGGCGGCGCGGCTGGCACACCGACGGCGACGGCGACTCGTACCCCAGCCACGGACTCGGGCCGGTCGCCGGATACCTGGGCATCCATCGCGGTGACCGGCTCGCGAAGCTGACGTCGATGAGCACCCCGGCGGCGGGGCTGGCCGAGTACCGCGACCGGGTGCTGCCAGCCGGAGACCCGCGTCGCGGCGAGCGGTACCGGGCGGGCGATGTCACCATGAGCCTGCTCCAGACCGAGCTCGGCAAGGTCGTCCACCTGGTGCACGGGGTGTCCAATCCGCACCCGTACAGCAGGCTGAACCACCTCGCGGGCACGCGCGGGGCGTTCGAGGACTTCCCGCCGCGGATCTACCTCGAGCCGAAGCAGACGGACCACGAGTGGGGTGACTTCGACCAGTACGCGAGCTACGACCATTGGCTGTGGACGGAGATCGGCCCCGGACCCGGCGGGCATGGCGGGATGGACTTCCTGATGCTCTACCGGCTCACCCAGACCCTGCGGCTGGGATTGGTCCCCGACATCGACGTCTACGATTCCGCCGCGTGGAGCGCCCCGTTCGCGCTGTCCGCCGAATCCATCGGACGGGGTGGCGCCGCGGTGGACTTTCCCGACTTCACGCGCGGACGATGGAAGAATCCGCGTGCCGGGCTCGATTCGCCGAAACCGCGTACGGAGACTTTTCAGCGGTAGTACGTTGTTCAACTCGGACCAGAGGGGCGGAAGCATGGACCGGCACGAGCGGCTCAGCGCGCTATTGGACATGGTGGGCCAGCGCGACAAGATCGATGTCGAGAAGACCGCCGAGGAACTGGACGTGTCGCCCGCGACCATCCGCCGCGACCTCGACCACCTCGCGGGCCGCCAGCTGCTCACGCGCACGCGCGGCGGCGCCGTCGCCAGCAACGTCGCCTACGACCTGCCGCTGCGGCACAAGGCCGCCAGGCACGCGCCCGAGAAGCAGCGGATCAGCGCGGCCGCCGCGCGGATGATCGAGCGGGGCATGATCGTCGGGCTCAACGGTGGCACGACCACCACCGAGATCGGCCGCGCGATCGCCACGCGCGCCGACTTCAACGACCGCGGCTCGGTCTCGCCCGCGCTGACCGTGGTGACCAACGCGCTGAACATCGCGCACGAACTGGCGGTGCGGCCGAACATCAAGATCGTCACCACCGGCGGCGTCGCGCGGCAGCACTCGTTCGAGCTGACCGGGCCGCTCGCCGAGCTGCTGCTCAACGAGATCACGCTCGATCTGGTGTTCCTCGGCGTCGACGCGTTCGACGTGACCCGCGGCGCCTACGCGCACCACGAGGGCGAGGCCAGCATCAACAAGCTGCTGGCGCGGCGGGCGCGTCAGGTCGTCGTGGTGACCGACAGCTCGAAGCTCGGCGGCCAGGCGTTCGCGCAGATCTGCCCGGCCTCGGACGTCGACATGCTGATCACCGACGAATCGGCCGACCCCGACGTGATCCGCGAGTTCGAAGAGCAGGGCCTCGAGGTCATCACGGCTTGAGCAGGTCGAGCGCCAGCAACCCGGCGCCATAACGGCTGGCATCCGGGCCGAGTTCGGCGAGCCGCAGCTCCGGCTCACGCTGGAACGTCAGCCGCAGCTGCCCGCGCACGGCGTCGAGCAGGTACTCCCCTGTCGTGAAGAGCCCGCCGCCGAGCACGACGACCTCCGGGGCCAGCAGGGTCGCCAAGATCCGCAGGCCTCGTGCGAGCCCGTCGACGGCCTCGTCCACCACGACCTTCGCGCGCTCGTCCCCATTCTGCGCCGCGAGTACGACACTTTCGGCGCCGTCGGCCGGTTCGCCGGTCAGTTCGGTGTAGCGCCGGGCGACCGCCGACGCCGAGGCGATCATCTCCATGCAGCCGACCGCGCCGCAGCCGCACTTGAGCTGGTTGCCGACGTCGACGTGACCGAGTTCGCCTGCCAGCCCGCCGCCGGAGTACAGCTGCCCGTCCACCAGCAACGCGGCCGCGATCCCGGTGCCGACCGCGACGAACGCGGCTTCGGTGCAGCCACGGCCCGCGCCGACCCTGAACTCCGCCAGTCCGCCGGAGCGGACATCGTGGCCGAGCGCGACCGGGAGCCCCAAGCGCTCGGCCAGCAGCGCGCGCAGCGGCACGTCACGCCAGTCGAGATTGGCCGAGAACCGGGCTATACCAGCGTTCTCGTCGACGATCCCCGGTACGACCACACCGACGGCCGCCGGGTCGTGGCCGAGCTCGGCCACCATCCTGGCGACCTGGTCGGCGACCGCGTGCCCGTCCGCACCCTTGGCGGTGGGTTCGCGGCTGGTCGCCAGTGTCTTGAGGTCGCCGTCCAGCACCGCGGCCTTGATGCTCGTCCCGCCGACGTCGAGCGCCGTAATCACCATGGGAGAGATTCTTACCGCAGTACCACCGAGCGGGTCAGGTTCCGTGGGCTGTCGGGATCGAGGCCACGGTCCGCGGCGATCGCGGCGGCGACCAGCTGGGCGCGCACGAGATCGGCGAGCGGGTCCAGCGCGCTCTCGATGAACAGCGCGCCGGTCTTCGCGACGTCCTCGGCCAATCCCGGCGGCGGCTTGCCGAACATCCAGGTCACCCTGCCAGGCTCGCCGATGCTGATCGGGCCGTGCCGGTACTCCCACGCGGGGTACGACTCGGTCCAGCTCAGCGTCGCCTCGCGGAACTTCAGCGCGGCCTCGTGCGCGAGCCCGATCGTCCAGCCGGTGCCGAGGAAGGTGAACTGGCTCGCCGTGCGGACACGCTCGGGCACCGGCTCGACCAGCAGCATCTCCGCCTGCGCCGTCGCCTCGGCGAGATCCTCGCCGGTGTGGGTGCGCAGCAACGCGAGCGTGGTCGTCGCGAACCTGGTCTGCACCACCGAGCGCTCGTCGCTGAACGACAGGTCGATGACGGTGTCCGCGCGGTCGCCGATCTCGCGGGGCACCGCGGTGATCACCGTGGTCGGGGTGATCCCGCGCAGCCATTCGAGCAGGTGCAGCACCTCGGTCGTGGTGCCGGAGCGCGAAATGGCGAGCACGTGGTCGTAGCGGCGGCGGCCGGGAAACTCCGACGCGGCGAACGCGTCCGTGTGCCCGAGCCCTGCCGATTCACGCAACGCGGCATAGCACTCGCCGATGTAGCGGGAGGTTCCGCAGCCGACCACCGCGACGCTGGCACCCGCGGCGGGTAACCGTTTTCCCACTGAGTGGACCAGCTGGGCGGCCTGGCGCCAGCACGCGGGCTGGCTTGCGATCTCGTCAGCCATGAACGATCGCGTCATGTGCAAGATTATGCACGGTCAACCGCTTTCTCCGTCACCTTCAGTCAGTCTGCTGGTGGAACATAACTACCCGAACAGCCCACGTCGGCTTTGCGTCGGAACGTGCCGTAACCAGCTTGCAACTGATCGTGCCGAGCTTTATGCGTACCTCACATTGACCGGCCCAGGCCGCCACACCTACCCTCATCCACGCTAGGCGACGGACTCCGGAAGCGGTGAGAACCCGCACGGACGCGCCACTGTGAGCCCGTGATCGACGGGCGAGTCAGACCCGGGCCCGTCGCATGTTCCCGAAGTGGCCGCGCAAGCCCGAGGAGGCCTTCTCCATGACGACCCAAGCCGTAGCTCCCGCGTTCCCCGCGGTGCCGATCAGGATCCCGGTACGCGAAATACTCCCGTGGGCGGTGTTCACCGTGCTGCTCGGCCTGATCGCGGTGTATTTCGTCGGCGCGGAGCAGGGCGCGTTCGCGTTGTTCGACAACATGTACATCCACGAGTTCGCTCACGACGGCCGGCACCTGCTGGCCTTCCCCTGCCACTGAGCGCGGGCGGGGACCAACCGAAAATGATGAGGACCCTTCTGGTCCGCGGCATGCTCGCGGGCCTGATCGCCGGTGTGCTCGCGACCTTGTTCGCGTACTTCTTCGGCGAGCCGTCGATCAACGCGGCCATCGGCATCGAAGAAGCCGGCGGTGCCGCGCATTCGCACACGCACGACCCCGGCGCCGGGCACACCGGCGCCGAACCGGCCGCGCCGGCGGAGCCGGAAGAGGAACTGGTGAGCCGGGACGTGCAGAGCACGCTCGGGCTGCTGGTCGCCGTCGGCGTCTACGGCACCGCGATCGGCGGGCTGTTCTCGCTCGCCTTCGCGTTCGTCTACGGGCGCGTGGGCAGCCTCCGGCCGAGACTGACCGCGGCGGCACTCGGCGCGTTCGCGTTCGCGGTGGTGTTCTTCGTGCCGTTCCTGAAGTATCCGGGCAATCCGCCCGCGGTCGGCAAGCCGGAGACGATCGGTGAGCGCACCGGGCTGTACTTCGGGTTCGTCGCGCTGTCACTGCTGTTCGCCGTGCTGGCGCTGGTGCTCAGCCGCAAGCTGACGGCCAGGTTCGGCGCCTGGACGGCGGGCTTGCTCGGCGTGGCCGGGTACCTCGTCGTGATGGCGCTCAGCGCGTGGCTGATGCCGGTCATCGACGAGGTCGGCACCGGCTTCCCGGCGTCGACGTTGTGGACCTTCCGCGTCTCCTCGATCGGCACGCAGCTGGTGCTGTGGACCGCGCTCGGGCTGACGTTCGGCGCGCTCGCCGAGCGGGTGTTCGCGAAGAAGGCCGTCGCGGCGGCTGCCTGATCTCCCACCTCGGACTCGTGAGTGTTCCCAACGGTTCTCGGGAACACTCACGAGTCCTTGTTCGTTGGCGGGTCAGAAGGTGACGCCCGCGGGTCCGAGGAGGATTCGAGAGGGCCGGCGTCACCCAACTCTTGAGGGGGACTCAAGATGAGCATCGACCTGTCCAAACCGTTGCGCTGGAAATCAGCGGACGAAACCGTGCGGATACTGGACGAACTGCAGCCCAATATCGTCAAGGCACATGTGCGTGATCACCTTTCCATGCTTTTCCTGTCGTTCGAAGACACCGGCGAGGCGGCGGCCTTCCTGACCGGGCTCACCGGTTTGATGAAGTCGGCGAAAGATCATTTGCTGGAAATCGAAGCCTTCAAGAACGAAGGCGCCAAGAGCTCGCCGTATGTCGGCGTCGGCCTCACCGCGAGCGGCTACGGAAAGCTCGACATCCCCGAAGAGAACCGGCCCGCGGACCGGTCGTTCACCATCGGGATGAAATCGGCCGAAACCCGGCGCAAGCTCAATGATCCGCCCCGGTCCGGCTGGGATCCGGCGTTCCGCGAGGACATCGACGCGGTGGTGCTGATCGGCGACGCCACCGACGCGGGCATGGCGGCGCGCCGCGCCCAGGTCGAGGACCTGATGCCGGACTCGGTGATCATTCTCGGCGAGGAAACCGGGTTCACGCAGGTGAACGCCCAGGGCGATCCGATCGAGCATTTCGGGTATGTCGACGGCCGCAGCCAGCCGTTGTTCCTGCTCGAGGATTACGACGAGGAGCGCGACGGAACCGACGGGGTCGACGAATGGGATCCCCGCTTCGGTCTCGACAGGGTGGTCGCCCGAGACCCGGCGGCGCCGGATCCCGAACTGCATTTCGGGAGCTATTTCGTCTTCCGCAAGCTGGAACAGAACGTGCGCCGGTTCAAGCAGGCCGAGCAGGATCTCGCGGACGAACTCGGCTTCGAGGGCGAAGACCGGGAACGGGCAGGCGCGCTGATCGTCGGCCGGTTCGAAGACGGCACTCCCGTCACCGACCATCGCGAGGCCGGGGCACACGGCCCGGTGCCGAACGATTTCAGCTACGACAGTGACGGCCAAGGCCACAAGTGCCCGTTCCACGCGCACATCCGCAAGAGCAATCCGCGTGGTTCCGGCGGTTTCGAGCCGGTCGAAGCCGAACGCCTGCACATCATGGCCCGCCGCGGCCAGACCTACGGCGAACGTCTCGACGACCCGAACGCCGGCCTCCCGCCGTCGGCACGACCGTCCGGCGGTGTCGGGCTGCTGTTCATGGCGTTCAACTCGAACATCGGCCAGCAGTTCGACTTCGTGCAGACGAACTGGGCCAACGGGGCGGGTTTCCCGCGGGTGCCCGATGGCGCGTCGAACCCCGGCCGCGATCTGGTGATCGGGCAAGGCCCGCGTGAGGACGACCCGACCTACGCGACCGAATGGGGTTCCGACGTCACCAAGACCGCCGCGCCGTCCCCGCAGGCTGTCACGTTGAAGGGCGGCGAGTACTTCTTCATGCCTTCGCTCGCCTTCCTGCGCGGTCTCAGCCCGCAGCCCGGCTGACCGTTTCCCACTCGCTCCATTCGCTGATCCGCTGCCGGTGGACGTCGAGGATGACGTCGAAATCGCCGTCCCCGAGCAGCAGGCGGCGCGGCGGGGTGTCGCTCGCGGCCAGTTTCATCATGGCCTCGGCGACCCTCGCCGGGTCGCCGGGAGCGGCGCCCTCGTACTGGGTCATCAGCGCCTCGCGGACGGGCTGGTACTCGGGCATGAAGGCCGACAGCTTCATGCTGCGGCCCAGGAAATCCGTGGCGTAGATACGTGGCTCGACGAGCGTCACGTGGATCCCGAACGGCGCGAGTTCCTGCCCGAGTGAGTCGCTCAGCCCTTCCAGCGCGAACTTGCTGGCCGAATAGAGCCCGAGCGTCGGCACGCCCATCAGGCCGGAGACGCTCGACATCTGGATGATGTGCCCGCGGCCCTGCTCGCGCAGTTGCGGCAGCACGGCCTGGGTCACCCACAGCGCGCCGAAGAAGTTGGTGTCCAGCAACGCGCGGGCGTCGGCTTCGCTGACCTCCTCGACGGTGCCCGCCAGCCCGTGGCCCGCGTTGTTGACGACGACATCGATCCGCCCGAACGCCTCGACCGCCTTCTCGACGGTCGCGAAGACGGCCGCGCGGTCGGTGACGTCCAGCGGCAGCACGACGAGTCTGCCGTCGTGCTCGGCGACCAGTTCGTCAAGCGGCCGGCGGGCGGTGCCGATGACGCGGTCCCCGTTCGCGAGCGCGTGCTCGGCGATGAGGCGGCCGAAGCCCCTGCTGATTCCGGTGATGAGCCAGACGCGGTCGTTCATGATCTTCTCCTCGGTTTGGCGAGACGGTCCGTCTCGTCTCGTTGCTGCTACGATGACACTCATGCCGGAGCACGTCAAGACCCCAGATCCAGCCCGCCGCAGCGAACGGTCCCGCCAGGCGATCCTCACCGCCGCCACGGAACTGGTCAGCGAGGTCGGCTACCAGAAGCTGACCATCGAAGGCGTCGCCTCACGCGCCGGCGTCGGCAAGCAGACGATCTACCGCTGGTGGCCTGACAAGGGCGCGGTCGTCCTCGACGCTTACCTGGCTTTGACAAACGCCGACGCGGGCCTCAGCTTCCCCACCTCCGACAACCTCGAGACCGACCTTCAGCTCGTGTTGAAGTCGACCGTCGCCCAACTGGAAGACGTGTCGTTCGCCCGCTTCTACCGCTCGCTGCTGACGGCGATCCAGAACGACGAAAAGCTTTCGCAGCAACTGAACGAGCGCCTGATGGGACCGTGGCTGGAGGCCACCAAGGAACGCCTGCGCGTGGCCGCCCGCGCTGGCGAGATCGCCGACGTCGACCTGGACGCGGCGGTCGACCTGTTCTACGGCTCGTTCTACTACCGCTGGCTCCTGCGAACCGGCCCGCTGACCGACGCCTACTGCGACTCGGTCATCAAGCTCTTGCTGCGCGCCCTAAGCCTAGGGTCGTGAGTGGTATGGCCGGTTCTAACCGGCCGTACCACTCACC
>NZ_JBHWEB010000169.1:0-15963 GCF_042734395.1 Amycolatopsis sp. NPDC059657
TTCCGCAGCCCGGTCGAGTTCTGCGCGAGCATGGTCATGTGCGTGTACGCACCCGCACCCGAGACGTCACCGCCCTCACCCAGCTCATCGGAACCACGCTGATTCGCCTGCCCCCAGAAGACCGGCTTCTTGTGGAACCGGCTCTCCGGCGCGATGTAGGCCTCGATACCGATGATCGGGGTAAGCCCGTGCTTGACGGCCTGCTGGTAGAACTCGTCGGCACCGTACATGTTGCCGTGATCGGTCATCCCGACCGCGGGCATCTCCAGCCGCGCCGCCTCCTTGAACAGAGGCGCGATCTTCGCCGCACCGTCGAGCATCGAGTACTCGGTGTGCACATGCAGGTGGACGAAGGAATCGCTGCGGCTCAACGACGTCCTCCCGTCCTGTGTGACTCACCGCGCATCCTGGTCGATCAGGTGTTCGGCTGACGCAGTCCACTGTATCCCTGGACGGGCTGACCGGAAAACGCAGCTGCCCGCCGGATTTCCGGCGGGCAGCTGCGCGAGGAGAGGGAGGGAACTAGGCATCATTACAAGAGGGTAGAAGGAAGTGCCCTCATTGCCTCGAGTCGTCAGAATACCGAGATGATCAACCCGGGATCAACTGGTTAAGCCGGTCCAGCGTGATCGCGGTCGAGCCGGCGGGCAGCCCGTCCGGCCGGTCGAGTCCCAGGTAGGTCACCGGCTCGGCGAGCTCCTCCCCCGGCTGCCACGGCGTCACCCTTCCCGCCTTGGCACGCATCAGGTCGACCAGGTACGCCACGGTCAGGTACCGGCGCCGGAGGATCGACCGCGCCAGCAGGCCCGTGCTCACCCGGTTGTACTCGACCCGGTTGAAGTTCGGCGAGCCCGACAGGTACAGGTGCAGCCAGGTCGCCGACCACGCGCCCGCCTCGTCGCGCAGGAACGCGACCGGCAGTGCGACGCGCCCGTTGCCACGCATCTCCGAGCGGGTGCGGACCGTGCGCGGCTCGAACGGCGCGCCCCGCTGGGCGCGGCCGCGGCTCATCCAGCCGAACATCGACTCCGCCACGTCGTTGAAGCCCTCCCCCGAGTACACGTTGACCTGCGGCACGACGCACCTCGCGCGGATCTTCCGCAGCGACACGTCGATGAACTCGGTCGCGCCGTCGGCGGCCTCGGTGATGTCGCCGGAGTAGACGACGCCGTCGAAGCGGTGGTTCGTCCACGACACGTGCCCGTCGTACTCGAACTTCTCGTCGAGCAGCAGCGTCGACAGGTCGAAGTCGGTGCGCCTGTCGCGCTGACGCCAGTACGTGAAGAACCGCAGCACGTCGTCGTGCCCGAGGTCGAGTCGGACCCGCGACCCGCGAGGGAGCACGGCGAACCCGTCCTCGGAAGCCTTGCCCGACAACGGAAGCGCCACCTCGAGCACGGCCGGATCGACGACGAGCCGGTCGCGGACAGGCATCCGCGCGACCAGTTCGGCGTCGATGATCTCGCTGACCCGCGCGACCACGTCCCTGGTCACCGGCATGCGCGCGTCCACCGCGACCCAGGCGCGCCGGGCACGGTTGGTGAACACCCGTGCCGGGTCCACAGTGGACCGGTTCAGCAGATGCTCACGTACCGAGCACAGCACCCTGCCCGAAACCGAGCCGATGACGGACTCCAGCGCGTCGAGCACGGTGTCCACTTCGGACGGTGCAGCCTGACGCAGCAACCGGTCCAGCGAGCGCACCAGCATGCCCGGCGCGGCGGTGAGGATACTGGCGGTCGTGCCGATGTCACCCGAGCGCATCGCCACTTCGGCACGCCCCGCCAGTGTCCGCACGGTCCGCTCTCCGCGCGCGACGGCGAAAACGTCGGCCGCGTGCGGGAACCGCGGGTACTCGTGCGGGTGCAGTCCCTCACCGAGACGTTTCCAGGCACCGGCGAACCGCGCGACGTCGCCGAGCTTGGCACGGTGGCCGTCGATGACCTGGTCGAGCGCGCCGAGCAGCGCGCGCCGCTCACGGCGGGTGAAACTGCGGAACCTCGTCGGCGTCGCCAGCGTGACGTCGCCGCCCGAAAGCCGGCAGGCCAGGCGAAGCACGTCGGTCACGGTGTCCACCGGGATCAGGGCGCGGGCCTCGGCGAGCCGGACGCTGTTGACCACGGCGCGGTTTTCCCGCACCGGGATCTCCTCCGGCTGCGCCTCGTCGACGCACGCCAGCGCGAGCTCGGCGAGCAGTTCGAGGTCCGCCTCGCCCAGCGGCGCCGGGCTGACGGCGAGTTCGCGGTAGAGCGCGCTCGTCTCCTCGGCGAGTGTCGCGCCCAGGTGCAGGACGGTGACCCGGTCCTTCACCGAGCCGATCAGCTCGTCGTGCGCGGCCAGCAATTCGGCGTAAGTGTGCTGGTAGCGGCCATACGCGGGCAGGTCGAGCAGGTTCAGCCAGCCGAGCGGCGCCGTGCGATCGCGTCGAGGCGTGACGAGCGCGTCGCGCAGGCAGCGTGCCCAGAACTCGACGGTGTCCGGGACACCGTCGGGGAAGTGAAGGAAGTACGAGTTGTGGGTGACGTCGTCGCCGGCCATCGCCCGCGCCGCGCCGACGACCCGCTCGGCGACCGCCGTGGCCGCGCCCGGCTCGAGACCGGACACGTGTTCCAGCAGCTCGCGACTCGACTTGAAGCCGGCACCGACGAGCACGGCGTCCATCTGCCGCGCGACGGGAGCACCGTCGCCCGGCGCGGCATCGGCGCGCGGGACACGCGAGGTCTTGCGGATGATCGTCTGGTGGAGCACCGGACCATCCTGTCGTCGATTGTGGACTGTGGGCAACCGCGTTTCCCGCCCACTAAGGGAAAGCCCTGATGATCTTCGGCACGGATTCGCTTACCGTGCCGGTATGATCCGACGCCTTTTGCTCACCTTGCTCGGCGCGGCCGCGCTGCTGCTGGTGCCGTGGACGGTCTATCTGGCGTACACGCTGCCCGCCGGCCACGGCACCGGACAATGGCGGTCGGCCTGGGTGGGCTTCGACATCGCGTTGGTCTGCTGCTTCGGCGTCGCGGCCTGGCTGGGCCTGCGACGGCGGCGCGCGGCCGTTCCGATGCTGGCCGCCACGGCCGCGCTGCTCTGCTGCGACGCCTGGTTCGACGTCGTACTCGACTGGTCAGCACCGGACCACATGGTCAGCGTCGCCATGGCGGTCTTCGTGGAAGTTCCGCTCGCGGTCGTGCTCGCCTGGCGGGCCAGGCAGCTGCTCACCGGCGGAATGCCGAGCCGAGATCTGACCGTGCAGGACATCGAGCTGCACAATGACCCCTCCTACCAGCGGCTCACACGCGAACTGAGCGCACTCGGCAGCGCCACTCCCCACACGCTGGCGACCGCGCTCGGTCACCCGCGCGATGAGGTGAGCGCGCGGCTGCGACGGCTCGCCGAAGGTGGATACGTCCGGCAGTGCGCGGACGGTCAGTGGCGGACGGCGGGCCAATCGCTGCGGCTGCCCGTGCTCGACGAGGTCGACGAGCCGGACCGGCCGAAGGTCGCGGCCTACTTGGCGGCGAAGTACGCGGGCGAACTGCGGCTGCTCGGCTGGGCCGCCGAGCACCGAGACGAATTCGGGCCGTGGGGCCAGGGCGAACGCGCGGTCACCCACCTCACCGCCGCGGAGCTCGCGAACTTCACCGCCGAATACAACGAACTGCTCACCCGCTATTGCCTGCTGCACGACCGGCCGCAGGCGAACACGCGGGAAGTCGCGATCCGGTTCTACGCCTTCCCGTTCCCCGCGAACATGTCAGCCCGAGCCGACTGTTCACCACTCGCGCATGCAGCAGCGAACCCCGATGCCGCCCAACTGAATCGTGAACCGCCCAGCTTCACACGCCCCGATGTGATCGGCGCTCAGTGAGCCCGCACGCGGCATGCAGGCCGTCGTGAGGTCGTGAGGGGTACGGCCGGTTCTAACCGGTCTAAACACTCACGACCCCGGTCTCGCCTGGCCAGGTCGGCTCGCGGCTCACCGCCGCACTCGAGGTCACCCACGCGGACCGGACCGCCACCGGCACTCGCTGACCCACCCGATTCACCGATAACGCTGTTTCACTTGTGCGGCAGTCTTCCGTGACCCGAAAAACCACCGGAAGAAGTTCCTGATTCCCAGTTCTGCTGGCTGTTCTTCGTGACCTGATCGCGACGTGAGCTGTTTAATCGAATACAACGAGTCACGCACGAAGCAGCTGAATTCGAATAGCTTTCAGCTATTTGGAAAGCGCTTACATTGCTGACTCTCCGACGCAGAGAGTTGGTGGACATGGCGAACCTCGCACCGGCCGGCACCTCGGCCATGACCGACGCGGCGGCCGCGCTGCGCGCACGGCTGTCCCCGCTCGTGGGCATGCTCGGCCCGGTACTGCCCGCGACGCCGTTGCGAGTGCCGGAAGGCAGCCCGGGGCTGCCGATCGCCTGCTCCAGCGTCGGCGACCTGCGCTGGCCGCTGCCCGAGGTCGCGGTGTTCGCCGAGCGGACCGGGGCGCCCACCACCGGCCTCGACGGCGCGGGCGGCGGTTTCGACGCCGATCTCGCCGAGTGGGTCGCGGTGGCCGAGGCGCTGGAACGGTACTGCTCGGCCGTCTACAGCCGCGACCAGCTCGTCACCGCGACCGCCGACGAGCTGGGCACCGAGGCACTCGACCTCGACACGCTGCCCCGGCTGTCCGAGCGGGAGCTGGCCGACAAGCTGCACGACATCGGCCCCGCGCGCAAGGACCTGCCCCGGTCCTGGGTACGCGGGGTCCGGCTGGCCGACGCCAGGCTCACCTGGATTCCCGCCGAGCTGGTCTGGCTCTGCTTCCACGACCCCGGCGTCACCCGGATCACCGCGCCGAACACCACCGGCTGCGCCATCCACTCCGACCCATGGCAGGCGCTGCTCAACGGCCTGCTGGAGGTCATCGAGCGCGACGCGATCTCGATCGTCTGGCACCAGCGGCTCCCCCTGCCCGAAATCGAGGTCGACAGCGGCTTCCCCGAACTCGAGCAGTTACTCGCTCAGTTCGACACGAACCCGGGCCTGTCGATGCGGCTGTTCGACGCGACGCTCGATCTCGGCGTCCCCACGGTGTACGCGGTCTACCAAGAGCACCACTCTCCCCACCTGCGCCAGGTGCTGGGCTGCGGGATCAACCCGTCCCCCGGCAAGGCCGCGGCCAACGCGGTACGGGAAGCCATCAGCTGCCGGCTCGCGCTCGAGTATCGCGGCGACGAGGTGCCCACTGAGGCGGGCATGATCCGCGGCACCCTCGACGGCGCGCTCTACATGGGCAAGGCCGAGCACGCCGAAGCCTTCGACTTCCTCCTCGGCCCCGGCAGGGCAGGCGGCACGATCCGGCTGTCAGACCTCCGGACGGGCGCGACGGCGCGCGACCCCAAGCAATACCTGACCGAGTTGCTGGCCCGAATGGGAGAAGCCGGGCTGGACGTCTTCGCGGTCGACATCGGCTGCGACGAGTCACGCGAAGCGGGCCTCACCGCCGTCAAGGCCATCGTGCCAGGCCTGCAGCCGCTCTCCTTCACCCATCGCGCCCAGTTCCTGGGCAGTCCCCGCCTCTTCGCCGCACCCGCGGCGTGCGGCTATCCGGTCCGGCAACCGGGCGAGCTCAATCCCTGGCCCCAGCCCTTCGCCTGACCGTTCCGAAAGGAGACTTCCCCTGCACGTGCTCGTTCTCCACGACGAAGGGTTCGGCGCCGCGGTCGCCCAGCGGCTCACCGCGCTGCCTTCGGTGACCACGCGGGCCACCCGGCTCAACCAGCTCCCCGACGCCGAGGTAGCCCGCTCCCAGGCCCATGCCGCCGGATACGCCTTCGAGCCCGCGTCCGAGACATCCGAACGGGACTTCTTCATCCAGGCTTGGGGATTCGTCCCGGCGGGCGGCCACTGATGACCGCCGACTCGCTGACCGCCATGGGCGCGCTGGTCTCGCCGTACGGCCTCGTCGTCCGCACGGCGAACGCCGTCGGCGAGCCGCGGATCCCGGTCGGTGTCGGTACGCTCGGCGAGCTCGGCGAGATCTTCACGCAGCTCGACGGCTGGCGACGTTCGATGGCCATCGGCGGGAACTTCGACGGCGCAGGCGGGGATCTCGACCCCGCGCGCCGAACTCCTCGCCGCCGCCGAATCGCTCGAGCGCTACGCGACCCTCGCCGTGCCCGAAGACCTGCTGGTCACCGCGACCGCCGACGAGCTGGGCACTGACTCGGTGGTCCCGACCGCGTGGCCACGGCCGTCGGCCGCCGAGTTCGCACTGCCGCGTTTCCCGTTGACCCCGCCGGACGACAACACACTTATCCGCTGAGTGCGGGCGTGGTCGCTCACCCACGAACGGCCGCGGTACGTGCCCGCCAGGATGGTGTGGCTGACGCGCTCATGCTCGCCTGGCTGCACCGGCTGCGCCTGCCCAGGCTGGCGTTCTCCGCCCCGGACCTGCCTCGCGGCTGCGCCCGTACCTCGAGCGCAGCCGCGAGGCAGGCCTGGAGACCTTGCTCTTCGACGCCACCACCGACTTCGGGGTCCCTGCCTTCTTCGGACTGCAGCTCGCGGACCATGACCATCTGCTCGCGCAGGTGGTCGCCACGACCGCCGGGCTGGCCCCGTCGGCCGCCGTCGCCAAGATCCACCGCGAGCTGGCCATGCTGCGCTCGGCGCTGCGGGCAAGCGCACCCGAGGACGGCGCGGAGGTGCTGGCCGTCGACATCACTCCGAGAGAAGCACGCGCGGCCGGCGCGGTCGTGGTGAAAGTCCTGGTGCCCCAAGCGATGCCGATCGCCTTCGGCACCCAGGCGCGACTGCTCGGCACCCCGCGGCTGTACACGGCGCCCGCCGCGATGAACCACCCCGTCCAGCCGGAGTCACGGCTCAACCAGCTCCCGCAACCGATGGCATGAGGTCCGCGATGAACCCCGTCTTCCACACCACCCCCGGCGGCACCTGGCCCGGCGCGCCGGAGCCACCGGCATGATCGTGGTGCGCGCGGACTCGGCGTTCTGCACCGGCCCGATCATCGCCGCGATCCGCGAAGCAGGCGCGTTCTTCTCGGTCACCGCCCGGAAAAACGAACCCCAAAACTGACCGGTGGATCCAGATTGAGCGTTGCGAAAGGGGCGTTCAGGGCTTGACGACTTAGCAGCCTGCCTGGGAACTCGCACAGCTGATGGTGGTGCAAGCAGTGGCCAACGTTCCCGCACAGGGCGGACATCCGTCGGCCGCGATCATGGTGCCCGGCTCCTCGGCCCACAGGTCCAGCTGGGCGACCACGGTGGTTGCGTCGATGTTCATTCTTACCTCCCGATAATCGTTTTTCGCCTTGCCAAAACGTTATCCGGACGATTTTCCGAGTTCAACGATGAATACCTGCGCGGGCCTGCAACTTCCTGCCGATTTCGACAACGGAGTACCAGGCGGATCCTGCTACGCGACAGAGTCAATCCGGGTGGTCAGGGCCGCTCGGTGAGGCGGAGAGCGAGTTCCCTGCGCGTGTCGTTCCACTGTGCACGGCCCGCGTGACAGGTGTTGACCACCGTCTGCGCTACCGCGTCGGCTGGATCTCGCGCGTAGCGGGACCGGACCGCGGCGATGGCATGTGCTCGCGCGGTCAACGCCCTTTCCTCGGTGGTATCCGCGTGCAGCCGAGCGTCGCGATCACGGTCACCTCCATCGGGTCCGCATCTGTCCCAGCGCAGGCTCAATGCCTGCCCGTACTCTCCCCGAGCAAGCATGGTCAGCACGTCATACGCACGCTGGGTCGCCTCGCGAGGAAGGGCTTCGACGTCGTGCGCGAGACAGCCGAGCACGTGCGGGTCAGTGACGCCCGCTGCTGCGCAGGCTCGTGTCGCGGCTATCGTCGCGACCTCGCGCAGCAGGCGCCGGTCGGCATCGGGCACTGCCTGATAGACCTCGGGGGTGTTTGCGGAGAGCCAGGCCGCCGCACTGGGTAGCGCGAACCGTTCGGAGGGCACGATCGCACTGGCGATGTGTGGCGTCGATGCCCAGTGCGCGTCGAGCCGCACACCTGACACGCGCTCGAGGCAGGCCAGCGCCGCCGCGCACATGAGCTCCGCATCCTCGAAATCAAGCTCCGCGAGAAACGGCGCCAGCTCGGGCGCGGGAACTCCCGCACCCGTGACAAAGTCGAACTCCGCGAGCGCCTCGCCATCGTGCGCCAAACCGATCGCATTGTCGAGGTTGACGTTCCAGTAAACGCTCGCCGCGACAGTGCCTTCCGATAGCCGGGACAACACCTGAGGCTGTGCCCCTTGGAAACCGTTGTTCTCGGCGAGGATCACCCAGCCATCGCGCTCCCCCGCCACGACAAGCGGAAGCTCGTCCGGGAACGCGTTGACCGACGCAAGCCCTACGGCATCGAGCGTCGCCGCACGGCCGCTTCCGACTGCGTCAAAGCGCACCAGTGCCTGCTCGACCGACACACCGCGCACCGCGGTCAGGCACAACGCCTCCGACGGCAGCGTCTCGTTGTCGAGGATCTCGGCGTAGTGCTCAACCGCGTCGGGCCGAACCGTGGGCAGTGGCAACGACATGACAAGACTTTCCCACAAGGTGCGGCCGCACCCACAGCCTATTCGTATTCTGGATGCGGGATCCATTCGCCGTCACCGGCATAGGTCGACGGAACCCGGAAAACAGCCGGTCTGTCCCCGAGATCCCAGTGCATGATGTTGTCATCGTCGCGGGTCATGACTTCCCAGATGATCCTGCTCACCGGGCCGTCACGCTCGCGCCATTCGTCCATACCGTCGTCGTAGTAGGTCACGCGCCACTGGTCGGGATCCGCCGAGCTGGTGATCCAGCAGAACCAGCCTCCCTGACCATCATCACCCCACGGCAGAAGTCCCCCTTCTTCCGGGAACAGCCGGTACGATGTGCCGTCCAAATAAGTCATTTCCTCGTGCCCGATGACGCCGAGTACCTCTTCGACCTCACGCCTTGCGAATTCACCGAGGTCGGTGCGCGCGTCTATCGGGTTCGCCACCCAAATGATGTCACGGTACGTTCCTGAGGGGAATCGCGACATAAGCAACTTGTAGTCGGACGGCAAAGCAGTCCCCAGCACGCTTTCCACGGTGGACCAATCCCGGCCAGGCTGACTGGCCCCACGCCATTGGGACGCTCGCACGATACGATCCACCAGCGAATCTGGCGACATTTGGCTCATGAATTTCTCCTACTGGCTCAGCCTGGCGGGGACTAGGTGACCCTTGTGGACCGGACTGACGGGGGAAAACAGCGCAGCAGGTGCTCGGCGACGCAGCGGTCGCCGACAATGGTGGCCTCGCCGGCCGCTTCGGCCTGCGCGAGCGATTGTCCAGCGAACACGAGTGCCTGCAGGGTCGATGCCTCCGCGATGATGGTGACATCGGCCTTGTCGGCGTTGCCGCGTGCCACCCGGAAATGTCCGCCTCTGACCTCGGCTCGGAAGCGATCGTCACCGACGTTTAGCTGGACGACTGTCTCGAGGCGGCCGGCGATGTCGGCGTCGAAGGTGGTTGTCAAGGCGAAGATCAGCGCGTCGATGCTGAGCTCCCGGTGGGTCGAGTCGCTGACCGGGAATCGGCTGCCCCATTGGCCGAGGGCGGTCAGAACGGGCTCCAGCTCGCGTCCGCGCTCGGTCAGTTCATAGCTCCAGGTACTGCTCGGTGGTCCGAGCTTGCGCCGCCGCACGATGTCGGCCTGTTCCAGTTCACGAAGACGCTGGGAAAGGACGTTGTCGCTGATGCCGTGCAGCCCGTGCCTCAGGTCGGTGAACCGCTTCGGGCCGAAGACCAGTTCGCGGACCACCAGCAGCGCCCAGCGTTCTCCGATGAGGCCCAGCGCTCGGGCGATGCCGCACGGATCGTCGTAGCCACGCATCACTCGATCCTAGCAGCTGACACTTGTGTCGGCGTAGCTACTGCTCCTAAATTAGGAGTCCCTAGTGGATCTCCCGAGGAGTCCGAATGCCCCATGTGATGTCGAAAGACGGCACGTCGATCGCCTACCAACGCGCCGGAACCGGTCCGGCCGTCATTCTGGTGGGAGGCGGGCTCGATGACGGTTCGGAGAACGCGGCGCTCGTCCCGGAGCTGGCGCGGCACTTCACCGTCGTCAACTACGCGCGACGCGGCCGGGGCGACAGCGGCGACACCCATCCGTACGCGGTGGAGCGCGAGATCGAGGACATCAACGCGCTGATCAGCGAGGCCGGCGGGCCGGTGCACCTGTTCGGTGCCTCGTCCGGCGGAGCGCTCGCGCTCGAAGCGGCCGCCGCCGGACTCGCCATCGACCGGATCGCCGTGTACGAGGTCCCCTACCTGATCGACGACGAAGCGGCACAGCAGTGGTCGGAGTACGTAGACCGGCTGACCGTGGCTCTCGCCGACGGTCACCGCGGCGACGCGATCGCACTGTTCATGCGCCTGGCAGGCTCATCCGGCGAGGACATCGCCGGAGCACGCGCCTCCTCGTTCTGGCCCGGTCTGGAAGCGCTCGCCCCCACGCTCGCCTATGACGCGGCCTGCCTGGGAGACGGACGGCCACCGGTCGCCCGGCTCGCAACCATCACCCAGCCGGCACTGGTGGCGACCGGAGGCATCCCGGACCCACACATGGGAGGCCTGCAGCCCGGATTCTTCGACACCGTCACTTGCCAGGCTTTGCGGTAGCGACCGAACCCGCTGTCGACGACAGGACGAAATCATGGCTCGAGAACCACTCAACCAGCGCGCGCTGAGCATGCTGAAAGCGGCCCGCAACGGACGCGGCCAGAGCACGGCTACGATTATCAACTGCCACCCGGGCCGACTTCGCGTTCGACACGGTGTTGTCACTTAGGTGAGCAGCTGCTGTCCGCGGCATCCGGTCGGCCGCGACCGCCTGAGCGTATTCCGTGCCCCCGCCCGATTCCGATGCCACCCTTGGGCGAATGTGTCGAGTCAATCGGCCCTGCAGTTACAGCTGCTTCAGTAGTTTCTCGCCGAGGGAGTGCAGATGCGGTTCCAATTGCAGGTGGTCGTCGGTGGTGAGGCACAGGTAGCGTGCGGCGACGCCGAGGAGCGCGACCCGGCCGGTGGCGGTGTCGAGCACCGAGGCGAACGTGTCCCGCACGCGTCGCGCGGTTGGCGGGTGCAGCAGGCTGGCGCAGTAGAGCGTGGCCGCGTCGTATCCAGCGGGCGCGCGGCGCCAGGTCTCCCAGTCCATAATGGATAGTTGTGGTCCGGCGAGGTTGGCCCAGTGCAGGTCGGTGTGCGCGGCGGTCCAGGCTAGCGAGGCAAACAGCGCCGGGTCGAGGGTGACGCCGAAGTGCGCCTCGACATGGCCCATGATGACTGCGGCGAGGTCGAAATCGTCGGGCTCCGGAACAGGATGAGCGGCCAACGCGGCCACCGCGGCGGTCAGGTCGGACCACCACTGATCCGGCAGACCGGGATCGTCGTGCAGGATGGACTCCTGGCTGACTGCCGCTCCCGGGGCCAGGTCCATGACCTCCCCGCGCACCCGGCGGCCGGGCGCGTACTCACCTGCCGCCCAATCGGCCCACTGGTGCACGGTCGGTTTGGGCACGTTCGCGATCGCGTTGGCGGTGACGTTGCCGTCCCATCGGCAGTGAGGCTGGTAGTCGGGATCTTCCAGCACGACACGCAGCCACACCGGTTCGCCGTCGCTGGTGCGGGCGGGGCGCCCGGCCGAGCGCATGTCGTAGGTGTTGACGGTGTCGCCGCGGGTGGTGACGCCGAATCGGTCGGCGGCGGCCTGGAGCTGGTGTTCCAGCCACAGGCGGCGTTGCTCGACGGCGGCCTCGATGTCCTGGTCATCCATCGGCCGGGCACCCTGCTTCCTGCGTCGTTTCGGAGGTGCGGAGGTTAGCGGTTCTTGTGGAACGTGCCTTCCTTACCCCAGCTCGTGCCTTTACGCCCCCAGTCCGCGCCAGGACGCCGCGCCGCCACGCTGGCCGTGTGCCGCTTGGTCTGGATCAGCGTGCGCAGGGCGAGGTGGTCGGTGGTGGCGAGTTGTTCGAGGGTGGTCATGCGGAGATGTCCTTTCCGATGGTGTGGTCGTGCAGGGCCAGGACGGGCGCCTGATACGTGGTCTGGCAGTGGTTTGTCTCGGTGGCGGTGAAGGTGCCGTGTTCGAAGTAGCGGTTTCCGGCGTGCGCGCCTTGGCACCAGGCGAAGAATTCGCAGCTGGCTTTGCAGCGCGCGACCCCGTCGAGGAATTCCCGGACGTAGCCGGCCTCGGCGGCGCGACGCAGGATCTGCGGGAGAGGTTCGGTGGTGACGTTGCCGGCGACGAAGTCGCTATAGCGGGGTTCGTGGACGCCGAGCAGTTCCGGGGACAGCAGAACGACGTCGCCGTTGAACCCGATCGTGGGCAGCGGGTCATGTCGCGTGTCGGCGTCGCGGTGCTGCTTGTCCAGCGCGAGGAAGCGCAGGAGCCGCTCAAGTTCGCGGATCTCGACCTGCGGGTGGGTCTCGCCCCACTCCAGCGCGTCGCGCCAGAAGCGGCGGGCTTGGTCGAGCGGGGGTGTGTGAGCGTCGCGGTTGGCGGCTTCGGCGGCCTCGATGTTGAACCCGATCCGGGTGCAGCCGGTGCCCGCGAGGAAGTCGAGGGTCTCGCTGGCGGCGGCGTTGTCGGCGCTGACGACGGCCAGGATCGTGACGTCGAGTCCGTGGCGGCGCAGGGTCTCGATACCGGCGAGGGTGCGGTCGAACACCGGGCGGCCGCGGCGGTCCACGCGGTGGCGGTTGGCGTGCTCGGGCCCGTCGAGGCTGACCCCGACCGCGAAGTCGTAGTCGGTGAGCACCGCGCACCAGGCGTCGTCGATCAACGTCGCGCTGGTCTGCACCACGTGCCGGACACGGCCGTGGGTGCGCAGCTGCTCGAACGGTGCCAGCAGCTCGATCAGCCGCTCGCGGCCGATGGCCAGTGGTTCGCCGCCGTGCCACACGATCTCCACCGGCGCTTGTGCCGACCAGTCGTCCGGGATGTTCGCTGCGATGGCCGCCGCGATGGTGGGTGTCATGCGCTGGCTGAGGTGACGCTGCGGCAGATAGCAGTACGTGCAGTTCAACGGACACAAGCTGGTCGGCTGCAGGATGATCGCCGTCGGCGCGCCGCTGAGTCGCTGGTGGTCGGCGCCCGAGGCGGCGGATGTGGTCATCGTGAGCTCCTCAGACTGTTGCGGCGTCACGGCTCACGGCTTCGGCCAGGCGGCCTCGTAGCGTTCCTGCGCGGGCGTCGGGCGAGGCGTGGGTGACGGCCAGAGGATGGGGTGCAGCTCGGCGGGGACGACGTCGTCCGCGCGCAGTCCTCGGGCGGTGATGCGAGCTGCCGCGTCCTGGAAGCGCGCGCAGGGCCAGGTTTCGCTCGAGCAGAGTGCGCAGGGTGAGGTTGCGGGCGAGGGCGGCAGATGCGCGGTCATGTCGTTGATCGCGGCGTCCTCGGCCGCGAGCACGCTGCCGACCGCGACCAGCACCGCGACGACCGGGCGAACCTCGCGGCGGCGGGCGTCGAGTTCGGGGTTGGCGGTGTGTGCCGGCGGTGCGTAGGTCAGGGACTGGGTCACGGCTACCTCCCGGGAGGGTTCACGAACCACCAACCTTACTGCCATACCGATATGGCAGTAAGGTGCGTCTGGGTGACGATCACGAACACTCGCTGACGCTAAGGTGCCGATGTGCGAATACTGTCCACGGCCGCGCCCTCTGCCAGGAAAGAGCTGGCCGATGAGTCCTGAGAAGACCTGGGCCAGCGTCTCCTTGCCCTACGTGTCGGGCGAACCCGGCGACATGTGGGCGCTCGAAGCCGCGCAGCAAGGCCACCGCGGCACGCACAAGATCCTCGGCGTCGACGAAGACGCCCCGCCTGAGGAAGTACGTCAGATGCTGCGCCTGGAGCCCGGCGAGACCGCCGTGGTCCGTCGGCGGCTGGTGTTGCTCGACGATCAGCCCATCGAATTCGCCGACTCCTACTACCCCATGTCCATCGCACGCGGCACCCGCCTCGCCGACCCCCGCAAGATCCCCGGAGGCGCGGCCGCCTACCTGGCCACACTCGGGTACCAGGGCGACCGGGTCGTCGAGGACGTCGACGCCCGGATCGCCGACGCACACGAACGCGCCACGCTGCGGCTGCCCGAACCCTCCTGCGTGCTGGTGCACCACCGCGTGATCTACGCCGGAGACGGGCAGCCCGTCGAAGCCAGCATCATGACGAAGGTGGCGCCCGGACACCGGATTCGCTACACACTCTCGCTCTGACCCCGCGCCACCCTGGACACGGAGCCGCAACCTTGCCCCGCACGCACGACACCCGGCCACGCCATCAGCAGATCGCGGCTGACCTACGAGCCCAGATCACCTCAGGTGACCTGCCACCACAAGCCCAAGTGCCCTCCACAGCGCAGCTGCGCGAGCGATACGACGCGGCCACCAGCACCGTTCAGCGCGCCCTCGCCGACCTCAAAGACGAGGGCTACCTCGTCGGCCACGCCGGCAAAGGTGTCTTCGTCCGCGACGTCCACCCAATCGTCATCACCGCCGCCGCCTACATCGGCCCCGACGACGGCGACTACCGCTACGAACTACTTCACGTCCAGGAAGTCACGCCGCCAGCGGATGTGACACGAGCACTCCACCTCGACGACGGCGCGACCGCCTCCGTCCGGCACCGGCTCCTGCTACTCGACGACGAGCCCATCGAGCTGTCCGCCTCCTACTACCCCACCGCGATCGCCGCCGGAACCCCACTGGCCAAGCGCGCGAAGATCCGCGGCGGCGCCCCTCGCGTGCTCGCCGAGCTCGGCCACCCACAACGCCGCTACACCGACCGCATCTCCACCAGAGCCCCCACGACGGCAGAGGTAGAAGCGCTTCGACTGCCCATCAGCACCCCGATCATCCGCACGCTCCGCGTCATCTTCACCGACACGGACACTCCCGTCGAAGCCTCCGTGCTGATCAAAGGCGGCCACCTATACGAGATCGAGCACAGCCAGGACATCTAGCACGACTGCGCACACAGGTACGCAAAAGCTACCAACGAACGACCCGACTCCCAGCCGCGCAACCGCGGCCGATTTCACGC
Organism: Amycolatopsis sp. NPDC059657; assembly: GCF_042734395.1. Classification (NCBI taxonomy): domain Bacteria; kingdom Bacillati; phylum Actinomycetota; class Actinomycetes; order Pseudonocardiales; family Pseudonocardiaceae; genus Amycolatopsis; species Amycolatopsis sp. NPDC059657. Next base: position 15,086 of record NZ_JBHWEB010000169.1, read on the forward strand.
CGCCGTTGGTGAAGGCACCAAAGCACCATCCAAACCCGCCGGCCAGATCCGGGAGTGCGATACGGCCGCCGTAACGGTCCAGCACGTGCTGGAGGGGCTCGCCCTGTTCAGCACCTGGTGCGTTGGCGTTCGCCGCCACCGCGACCACCGACGCGTCCTCGCCTGGCCGGATCAGTCTCACCTCGACGTCGAGTGGCCGCCTCCGCCCGGCCGCACCGCTCCGATCATCGGCACTCGCGCCGGTATGGGCGTCGGGTGCCTGGTCAACCATGTTCAGCCTTCAACAAATCGAACAACAATCCTGAGCCGGCCAGCCTACGAGCTGGCGTCTGAGGGTACTCGTGTCGAGCCTCGCCCGACGTAGATCGGGACTGCCCAGGGTTTGGTTGACACCTGATCTGTGAGGCTTCGGCCTTGCTTGGAAGGATGTCAGTCGTGCCTAAGCCTTACCCCCGTGAGTTCCGGGACGATGTCGTGGCGGTCGCCCGGCAGCGTCAGGTGCCGTTGAAGCAGGTCGCGAAGGATTTCGGGATCTCCGAGACGTGTCTGGCGAACTGGATGCGTGCCGCCGACGTCGAGGACGGCAAACGACCCGGTGTGACGCAGGATGAGTCCGCTGAGCTGCGGGAACTGCGCAAACGGAACCGGCTGCTCGAGCAGGAGAACGAGGTTCTGCGCAAAGCGGCCGCCTATCTCGCGCAGGGCAACCTGCCGGGAAAATAGCGTTCCCGCTCGTCCGTGACCTGGCCGCGGGCGGCGCCCCCCTGCGGGGGGCGCGCCCCGCGGGGGGGGCGGGGGGGGGGGGGTTGTGTTTTAAAAATAATACGCGGGCGCCGTAAGGATGATGTTTGGTATAGGGGGTGGGCGGGTGAAGTTAA
>NZ_JBHWEB010000170.1:0-10633 GCF_042734395.1 Amycolatopsis sp. NPDC059657
TCCGCCCCCCCCCCCCCCCGGGTTCGGAGGGTGCGCCCCCCCGTCTCCCCCCCCCCCCCACCACCCCCCACCCCCGCGAGAGGCCAAGGTGGCGAAGCGGCTGGGGCCGGAGCAGATGAGGGCCGAGTTCACCACGCCGACGCTGTGTGAAGGCTCCCTTCACGCAATCTGGCCGGTTGTGAAGGGAGCCTTCACACAGCTATGCGTTGTGAAGGCTCCCTTCACAACCGGCTCAGACCACGCCACCCATGCCTGGCCTCGCGGGATAATTCGCGCGACAGGAGCGGCGGGCTTGTTCTAGGCTTGTGATCATGATGCAGCTGTTCTTCCTCTGAGGGACGAGAACCACCTCTCCGGCGCCGCGGACCGCGGCGTCCGGTTCGTCCTGTCAGCGCGTCATTTTCATTCAGAGGACTCCTTTTCATGCCGTCTCACCTTTCGCTTGCCCCTGCCCGCACGGCGCATGTCCGCGTGTCCGACGTCCATCTCTCGTTCGGCGGGCGGCCGGTGCTCGCCGGTGTCGACCTGGTCGCGGCCGCCGGTGACCGGGTCGCCGTGGTCGGCGAGAACGGCCGCGGCAAGACCACCCTGCTCCGGGTGCTCGCGGGTGACCTGCCCGCCGATCGCGGCGAAGTGCGCCGCGCCGGTTCGCTCGGCGTCGCCGACCAGCAGATCCCGCTCGGTGCGGCAGAGACCGTCGGCGCGCTGATCGACCTGGAGCTGTCCGCCGTCCGCGGTGCGCTGGCCAGGCTCGAACACGCCACCGACGCACTCGCCGACGGCCACCCCAGTGCTGAAGACGCCTACGCCGACGCACTCGCGGAGGTCGAGGCGCTCGACGCGTGGGACGCCGACCGGCGTGTCGAGGTCTCGCTCGCCGCGCTGAACGCCATCAGTGACCGCACCCGGCCGCTCGGCACGCTCTCGGTCGGGCAACGTCACCGCGTGCGGCTGGCCTGCCTGCTCGGCGCGGGCCACGCGGTGCTGTTGCTCGACGAGCCGACCAACCACCTCGACGCGGCCGGTCTCGACCATCTCACCGAGCGGTTGCGTGCCTACCCGGGCGCGGTCGTGCTGGTCAGTCATGACCGGGCGCTGCTCACCGACGTGGCCACCACCGTCGTCGATCTCGACCCGTCCAGCGATGGGAGGCCGAGGGTCTACGGCGGCGGCTACTCGGCCTATGTCGAGGCTCGCCAGGCCGAACGTGCCAGGTGGGAGGCGCTGCACACCGAACAACTCGCCGAACGGCAACGCCTGGCGGACGACCTGTCCGCCGCGCAGAACCGCTTGCGTGACAACTGGCGCCCCGCCAAGGGACACGGCAGGCACACCCGTGCCACGCGCGCGCCCGGCCTCGTCCGTGCCGTGCACCGCCGTCAGGAGGAGCTGGCCTCGCACGTGGTGGCGATCCCGTCACCACCGGTCCGGTTCGCCATGCCGGAGCTACCCGCACATCCCGGCGCGACCTTGCTGAGTGCCGACGGGGTGAGCGTGCCGGGCAGGCTCACCCGCCCGGTCGACCTGGCGTTGGATTCCGGCGACCGCCTGGTGATCACCGGCCCCAACGGCGCGGGCAAGTCGACACTGCTGGCCGTGCTGGCGGGCGCTTTGGAACCGGGTACCGGAACGGTCACCCGAGCCAGGCCCGTCCGGATCGGCTTGCTGGGCCAGGAGTCGGCGCTCCCGGACCATCGCACGGCGGCGGAGTTGTCCGACTCCGTCGCCGCGCTGGGACTACTGGCCAAGTACGACCTGCACCGCCCGGTCGGCGAGCTGTCGATCGGTGCCCGCAGGCGGCTGGACCTGGCGCTCGTACTGGCCGCCAGCCCGCACGTGCTGCTGCTCGACGAGCCGACCAACCACCTGTCGGCCACGCTCGTCGACGAGCTGACGGAGGCGCTCGCGTCCACTCCGGCCGCGGTCGTGATCGCCACCCACGACCGTCAGCTGCTGCGCGACACCGAATCTTGGTCGCGGCTGGCGCTGTGACCGGGCATGATGCCGGAATGAGCTGGGAGTACGACGGCCGCCATTACCTGGTCAACCAATGGAGCGATACCTCTGACTACGGCTTCGGCTGGGAGCTGGAGGACGTCGCGCCGACGCCGGGCAAGGGTGTCGTCGTGGAGGCCTACCTGGACGGCACCACCGGCGCAGCCCTACTGCGCGTGGACACCGACGAGCCGCTGCCACTCGCACTGGTCCATCGCTTCATCGCCGAAGCCGCCCCCGACCTCGCCGAGGTCGTGGCCATGGTCGAAGCCGGAGATGTCTGAAGCTGGCGTCAGGCGAACCGGTACGCGAGCTGACTCAACGCGCAGATCCGGCGATCGGCCGTGGCGTAGACGGTGATGTCGGTCCAGAACACCCGCTCGTCGTGGGCCCGCACGGTCGCCCGCGCGGTCACCGGGTCGGTGGGCGGTGGCCCGACGAACTGGGCGTGCAACGAGATCGTGGCGCCGCCCTTGCCCGGCTGGGCGAGCGTCCACGGCACGCTGGTGCCCGCCATGTCGATCAACGTGACCAGCGCGCCCTCGTCGAAGCGCCCTTTCGCGTCGAGGTTGCGCTCGGCCGGTGCCATGCTCAGCTCCAGTTCGCCGGGGCCGATGCCCTCGAACCGCAGATTTCGGCCGCGCAGAAAGGGAATCGACTCGGCTGCCTTGGTGAACACCGCGGGGTCACCCGGCGGCGTCGGCAGAGCGGGCGCGACGCCACTGCCCTGCCTGCCGTCGGCGAGCGTGCTCGACGCGCCCGCGATGACCTGCCCGGCCTCGTCGCGGATCTCGGTTTGGTGGAAACCCAGCTCTCGTGCGCGCCGGAGCGTGGTCGTCGACGCGGTGAAAGCGTTACCCCGCCCCGAGCGGGCGTAGGTGACGTGCAGGGAAGTGGTGCTGGGGTCGGTCTCGGGATCCGCCGCCCGCATGGTCGCCTGCGCGGATGCCAACGCGAGCGCCGCCGTCGCCCCGCCGTGCAGTGCGCCATGGGCGGTATGAGGTTCGGTCACGGTCATGACGACCTCGCCGTCGTGCCACCGGACGCCGAGGTCGCGCAGGAACGGGCTTTCGTCGAGCCAACTCATGGCACCGAGTCTGACAGGCCGTGGCACTCACGACCCCTTACGCTCAGACGGAGGAGTGATCATGGCGGAGCGCGTGAGGTTCGGGGCCGTCCTGGCCGTGCGCGAGTTCCGTGCCATGTGGATCGCCGAGCTGTTCTCCATCGGTGGTGACCAGCTCGCCAGGGTCGCGTTGTCCGTGCTCGTGTTCCAGCGCACCGAGTCCGCCTTCCTCACCGGCTTGACCTACGCGCTGACCTTCGTGCCCGCGCTCGCGGGCGGGATACTCCTCGGCGGACTCGGCGACCGGTATCCGCGACGGGACGTCATGGTCGCGGCCGACCTCGCCCGCGCCGCACTGCTCGCCCTCATGGCATTGCCAGGTATGCCACTCGGCGTGCTCTGCGCGCTGGTCGCCGTCACGACCCTTCTCAACGGTCCCTTCAAAGCGGCACAGCAGGCATTGCTGCCGGACGTGCTCGACGGCGAGAAGTACACCGCGGGCATGGCGATCCGCAACATCACCAGCCAGGCCGCGCAGCTCGCCGGGTTCGCCGGCGGCGGCGCACTCGTCGCCGCGCTCAACCCGACGGTCGCGCTCGCACTCGACGCCGCGACCTTCCTGGCTTCGGCGCTGCTTCTCCAACGCGGCGTCAAGGCACGCCCGGCGCCGCGAAACACCGAAGCACGCATGTCCTTCCGGGCGTCGACAATGCTCGGCGCACGGATCGTGTGGCGTGATCCGGCGCTCAGGGCCTTGATCGGATTGTGCTGGCTGGCCGGGTTCTATGTGGTCCCGGAAGCGCTGGCCGCCCCTTACGCGGGTGACCTGGGCCCGGTCGCCGTCGGGCTGATCATGGCGAGCGATCCGATCGGGAGCGTGATCGGCGGGATCATCTTCGGGAAATGGGTGCCCGAGAGCACTCAGATCCGCGTGATCGGGGTACTCGGCGTGCTGGCCGGGGTGCCGCTGATCTTCTGCGTCTTCAAACCGGGGCTGGCTGTTTCAATGCTCTTGTTCGCCTGCTCGGGGATGTTCGCGACCGCGTACAACATCCAGGGCACCGCGTCGTTCGTGCGGCGGCTGCCGGACGAACGACGGGCGCAGGGTGCCGGGTTGCTGTCTTCCGGGCTGATCACCGTGCAGGGGCTGGGCGCGCTCGTCGCCGGATTGCTCGCCGATCAGCTCGGCCCGGCCCCGGCCGTCGCGCTGGCCGGAGCCGCCGGAGCGGTCGTCGCCGTGCCGATCGCGGTGGGGTGGAGCCGGGCCCGCCGGGGCTGATCACGTGTCGCGGTTGCTCATGGCGGCCTCCCTCCACTGCTCCAGCGCTGCGCTTGGGTGGACACTGGTGGTGGACGGCACCTCGGAAAGGCGGGTGGACCACCCTGAGTATGACCGACGATGGTGCGGCAGGCAGAGCCCCCGCACACATCCGTGACGTACTTTCCCCAGGTCGATGGGCACTTTGGCAGCAACGCCGCGGCCTGATCGGCTACTGCCTGCTCGCCGAAGCCGCCGCGGTCGTGCTGACGGCGCGCGCCGCGGTCACCACCGTGCCGACGGCCCGCGACCTGGTGATGCTGGCCACCCTCGCCGGGATGGGGATACTGCAGGCCGAGCTGGGCCGCCAGGTCGAGCGCGTCCGCAGGCGCGTCAACACCACCCCGCACATCAACATGACCTCGGTCTGGACCTTCGCGGGTGTGCTGCTCCTGCCTGCCGCGCTCGTCGCCGCATTGGTCGCGGTGCTGTACCTGCACCTGGCCGTGCGCAGCTGGTACCGGCTGCGCCGGGTGCCGCCGTTCCGCACCGTGTTCAACGCCAGCCTCGTCACCCTCACCTGTCACGCCGCCTCGGCCGTGCTCGTGCTCGCGGACGTCCGTGACATGGGCGCCGTCGTCGACGCCGGCTGGCGCGGCGTGGTGGTCGTCGTGCTCACCGCGGTCGTCTACTTCGTGGTCGGCGCGCTGGTCGCGCTGCCCGGCCTGACCGTCGAAAAGCGCACCGTGCAGGCACTTTTCGGAGGCTGGGCCGACAACGCGCTCGAAGCGTCGACGCTCTGCCTCGGCATCCTCACCGCGCTCGCGCTGACCACGCTGCCCGCGCTCGCGGTGCTGGTGGTGCCGCCGCTGCTGTTCCTGCATCGCGGCGTACTGGTCAAGCAGCTCGAGGTCGCCGCCACCACGGACGAGAAGACCGGGCTGTTCAACACCGCGGGCTGGCACAATCTCGCCACTCGCGAGCTCGCCAGGGTCGAGCGCACCCCCGACGCCTGCTTCGGCGTGCTGATGATCGACCTCGACTACTTCAAGCGCATCAACGACACCTATGGCCACCTCGCGGGCGACGCGGTGCTCAAGTCGGTCGCCACCGCGATCACCGAATCGGTCCGCGACTACGACTCCGTCGGCCGCTTCGGCGGCGAGGAGTTCGTCGTGCTCCTGCCCGACATCACGCGCACGCACGTCATCACGGTCGCCGAGCGCGTCCGCGCGTCGATCGAGGCGCTCAGGGTGGTGACCACCGCGACCGTGATCGACAACCTGTCGGCGTCCATCGGCGTCGCGATGTACCCGGACGCGGGCGCGGCCGTCGAACGGCTGCTCCAGGCTGCGGACGAAGCGCTCTATCAAGCGAAAAGCCTGGGGCGCAACAGGGTCGTCAGCATCAACGACGTCGCTTGACGTTATCCAGGCGGTCGGGGCTCTCACCTGTCAGCATGACAAACCCGGCGCGCGCGGGCATTCGCTGACACGATCTCCGCCATGCTGTCCAAGCTCAGGTTCTTGCTGATCCCGCTGCTGGTCGTGGTCGCGGCCGGGCTCGGCCTGTGGCTGCACGCGGCCGACCGGACGGCGGGGGACACCTGGCACTCGGCGGGCACCGAGGTCCCCGACCGCATCGACGTCTTCGCCTCGGTCCAGCGCATCGACGCCGCCGGGCGCGAGGCGGTGCTGCGCGTGCTGGCCGTCCCGCTCGGCAGGTTCGGCGAGGGCAATGGCGAGGCGCCGACGGCCGAGCTGCGCCTGCTGAACTCGTCCAGCCTGCGCGGTGATCATGTTTTCCCGGCGCACCAACGGATTTCGAGCGCCGACCTGCCGATCGCGCTGTCCGGCGGCACCGTCACCGACTACCCGTTCGACCGGTACGACGCCAAGATCCAGTTCGCCGCGGAGATGAACGGCGAGCAGGTGCCGGTGCTGCTCACACTGGACAAAGTGGACAGCCTGTTCGGGCTGTCGGTGCGTGCCTACAACGTCGACAACGGCATCGGCGGCGCCGAGGTGCGGTTCAGCCGCTCGGCGGGCGTGCTGGTCTTCGCGGTGTTCATGATGATCACCATGTGGGGCCTCGCGATCGCGGTCCTGCTGGGCGCCAAGAACCTGGTCACCCGCCGCCGCGGCCTGGTCTGGCCCGCGTTCGGCTTCATGGCGGCGACGTTGTTCGCGCTCGCGGGCTTCCGCAACATCGCGCCGGGCACGCCGCCGATCGGCTCACTGCTCGACTACACGGCCTTCCTCTGGGCCGAAGCCGTCATCGCGCTGAGCGTGGTGGTCGCGGTCGTCGCCGGTGCGCTCACCGAACGGGCGAAAAAGGACTAAACGCGGCGGGCTTCGATGAGCCAATGCGCCGCGTTGTAGAAGACGCCCTGGTCAGTGAGGTGTGCGGCGATGTCGGCCTTGAGGTCGTCGATCGCGCGCTCACGGACCGCGTCGTCCAGCTTCTCGTAGCTGAAGCCGTCGGCGATGAACTCGTACGCGTCGTCGACGTCGCTGCCGTAGTACATGGGGACGGTCAGCCCGGTCATCTCGATGTCGGTGAATCCCGCCTCGCTCAGCAACGGGTGCACCCGGTCGGGGTCGCTCAGCGAGAACGGCGTCGGGGCGTCGGCCGGCGGCGGTGGCACTTCCTTGCCGCCGGCCGCGATGGTACGGAACGTGGTGAGGCCCTCGTTGCGGTCGACCGGTTGCCAGGTCAGCTGCACGAGGCGGCCACCGGGCTTGATGGCCCGCGCGATGTTGGCGAACGCGGCGGGCCGATCGCCGAAGAACATCGTGCCGTGCCTGCTGACGGCGATGTCGAAGCGCGCCTCGCCGAAGTCGTGGACCTGCGCGTCCACTTGGAGGAACGTCGCGTTGGCCAGCTGGTCCCGCTCGGCCAGAGTCCGCGCGAGGTCGAGTTGCGCCTTCGACAGGTCGACGCCGAGCGCCGAACCCTCGTACGCGGCACGCGCCGCGTCGCGCGTGAGCTGGCCGCTGCCGCAGCCGATGTCCAGCACCTGCGAATCCGGCTGGAAACCGGCCGCCTTCACGAGCGTGCCGTGGTACCCGGCCATGCCCTCGTTGAACCGGTCGGCGCGGGCGGTCCAGAAGCTCCCGCTGCCGCCGTCCCACATGGCGTACTGATCAGAGTTGGAAGCGTCGACGTTCGGTGTTTCAGCCACGGTTTCTCCCCAGAATCGGCGGCCGAGTCTACAGGCGGGACTCGTGAGTGTTCCCGACGGTTGGCGCCTATTTCTTGATTTCGTAGCGCATGATCGCCACGCCGTTGTCGAAAGCGGTGGCGCCGACCAGTTTCAGGTCGCGCGCGTCCTCGAAAACGCGGGTTCCCTTGCCCCGTGCGGCAGGGCAGACCATCAGCCGGGCTTCGTCGACGACGCCGGCGTCCAGCAGGGCGCGCATGAGTTCCAGGCTGCCCCAGAGCAGGATGTCCTTGCCGCTCCGCGCTTTGAGCTCCCGGACGGTGGCGACCGGGTCGCGCGTCACCGAGCAGGCGGGGAAGTCGCCCCAGGGCGCGTCACCCAGCTTCGACGAGGCGACGAACTTGGCAAGGCTGTTGAACTTCTCGCCGTACTCGCCCTGTTCCTCGGCGTGCGGCCAGTAGCCCTTCGACTGGTGGTAGGTGTTCGCGCCGATGATCATCGTGTCGACCGAGTCGATGAACCCCATGACGCTTTCCTTGAACGGGTTGGTCGTCGCATCGTCGAAGGGCTCCCCGGACACGAAGCTGAGCCCGCCGTCCTCCTCGGCGGCGATGTTGTCGACGGTGACCCACTGCTGGACGACGAGCTTGCGCATGACGTTCTCCCTTGAGGTGGTGTTCGGTGACGGACACCCCAGGGACGCAGCTGCGAGCGACGTCTCGACATGCGCTGACTGTGATCTGGGTCACTCAGGTTGGTCTCGTCTGGCCCGCCGATGTCCAAGCGGCGAGCGTGCCGTAGTCGGTGTCGGTCAGCCCGAGCCGATGATCGACCCGGTGCAGCAAGGCCCGGCCCGCGTGGTGTTCGGCCACCCAGGCCTGGTCGGTGGCGGTGAGCTCGTCGTCGACCCAGGCGAACGGCCGACCCGCCGCCCACGCGACGAGCGCGCGGGTCTTCCAATGGAGCCCGGCACGCTCGTCTTGCTCATCGAAGGGCGACTCCGGCCAGGTCACGACCGGCAGGCGCGGCAGGCCGAGCAGCGGCGCGATGCTGTCGTTCGCGTCGTCCAGCCAGCTTGTCGCCCAGACGAGTGAGCAGGGCAGCGCGGCCAGTCGCGGGCCGTGCGACGGATCGAGTCTGCTCAGTAATGGATTGTCGGCATTCGGCGAGAAAATCGGGTAATTCCGCGCCCCGAATGGGATGAGCGGGCCGTCGACATCCAAGAAGAGCAACGCAAGAGAACCGGTCACACCGCAGAATACAAACCATGACCGCACTGCGTTCAGGACTCTGGCTGCCCATCTTCGACGAACTCGCCGACCCGCTCCAAATAGCCCGATTGGCCGCGGAAGCGGAAGAAGCCGGGTGGCACGGGGTCTTCGTGTGGGACCACGTGCGCTGGCAGGCGCCGGTGCGGGCGGTGGCCGACCCGTGGATCGTGCTGGCGGCGATCGCGTCCGCCACCGAGACCGTGCGGATCGGCCCGATGGTCACCCCGCTGACCAGGCGGCGGCCGACCAAGGTCGCCAGGGAGACCGCGACGCTGGATCAGCTCAGCGGCGGGCGGCTCACCCTGGGCGTCGGGATCGGCGAGGACCGGTTCGGCGAGGAGTTCTCCAAGACCGGCGAGGAACTCGACGCCCGCGTGCGCGGCGACATGCTCGACGAGTCGCTGGAGATCCTCAACGCCGCCTGGTCGGGCAAGCCGGTGCGCCACCACGGCGAGCACTACGTCGTCGATGGCATGAAGTTCCTGCCGACGCCCGTGCAGCGGCCGGGTGTGCCGGTGTGGGCGGCCGGCTTCCCGGGGAAGGTCAAGCCGCTGCGCCGGGCTGCCCGGTGCGACGGGTTCTTCCCGGTCAATCTCGGCCACCCCGATGAGGTGGCCGAGGTCGCCGAGACCATCGCGGGCCTGCGGGACTCGGCGACGCCGTTCGACCTGGCCGTCGACGTGGCACCCGGCGACGACCTGTCGCTGTACGCCAAGGCGGGTGCCACCTGGTGGCTGACGCAGTTCTCGCCACACGGCGTTTCGCTGGACACCGTCCGGGGCGTCGTGCGCGACGGGCCGGCGACCTGAGTCATGGCACAGGGCATCGTCAAGTTCTTCAAGCCGGAGAAGGGATGGGGCGCGATCGCCTCACCCGACCTGCCGGCGGGCGCGGACGCCTGGGTGCATTTCAGCGTGATCGAGATGGACGGATTCCGGTCGCTCGAGCAGGGCGATCGCGTCGAGTTCGAGTACGAGGCCGCGCGGCAGGACAGCTTCCGGTTCCGCGCCACCAGCGTCCGCAGGCTGGGAAAACCGTAACCTTTGCGTTGACGTCAGCGTCAAGGTTTACCGTCGCCGGTATGCGAATCGGTGAACTCGCCCGGCGCGCCGGGACCACGACCCGCGCGCTGCGGTTCTATGAGGCGCAAGGCCTGCTGACCGCGCCGCGCTCGGCGAACGGCTACCGCGACTACGGCGAGGACGAGGTCCGCCTCGTCCACGAGATCCTGACGCTGCAGGCGGCGGGGCTCAGTCTCGACGACACACGCCCGTTCGTGGACTGCCTGCGCACCGGGCACGACGCCGGGGACGCCTGCCCCGCGTCGGTCGAGGTCTACCAGCGCAAACTCGCCGAGGTGGACGCCTGCCTCGACCGGCTCAACGCCGTGCGCGAAGGACTGCTCACCAAACTGGCCGGCGCGCTGGCCAGGCAACCGGGACCCTGCGGAGTCGAGGAATGATGGATACCACCGATGACACCTTCACCAGCGAAGTCCTCGAAAGCGGCAAGCCCGTGCTGGTGGACTTCTGGGCGCAGTGGTGTCCGCCGTGCCACATGATCGCGCCCGTGCTCAAGGAGATCGCGAGCGAACGGCCCGACCTCACCGTGCGCAAGATCAACACCGACGAGAACCCGCTCCAGGCCCGGAACTACCAGGTCATGTCGCTGCCGACGCTGATCCTCTTCCGCGACGGCGTCCCGGTGCGGACGATCGTCGGCGCCCGCCCCAAAGCCAAACTCCTGGCCGAACTGGACGACGTGCTGTCGTGAGCGATGGGGTCGTGAGTGGTATGGCCGGTTCTAACAATGAGTAAACCAACAAAACAAATAGTTAACAAGAACCCCCGCGCCCGACCCCCGTGCCCCGCCTGTGTGAG
>NZ_JBHWEB010000170.1:10643-15711 GCF_042734395.1 Amycolatopsis sp. NPDC059657
CGTGAGTGGTATGGCCGGTTCTAACCGGCCGTACCACTCACGACCTCTCTCTCGACAGGCTCGCCCGCGCCGCACGCGTGGCCCCGGTTTGGGTGAGGGAGGCCCTCACTCAACTTCCCTGGGGCACGCCACATTTGGCCTTCCCATCAATGTCACGACGTCAAAGCTGTTCGGCCCGCAATGCCCCTGGCTTGCCGCAGGCGGCCACGTTGGCGAGGTTCGCCAGCGCCTCCGCCAGCTTCTGAGCCTGTGCCGGATCGTTCAGGTCGGTCGTGCCCGTGGACAGCGACAACTCGAACCGCTTGGTGGTGTCGGCCGTGCCGAACAGGTACGACAGGTAGCCGTGGATCCCGCCGGTGTGCCCGGAAACCGTTGCGCCACAACCGGTCTCCATCTGCTGCAGGCCGAGCCCGTACGCCTGGCCGCCGCCGAGCGGCCTGGTCTTGAACATCTCCGCGAGCAGTGGCGGCGCGAGCAGTTTGCCGCCGAACAACGCGGTGAGGTACCGGTCCAGGTCAGCGGTGGTGGAGATGATCTCACCGGCCGAAGTGCCCCACGACGGGTTCAGCCGCGTGATGTCGACGACGCGCGGCGTACCGCCGACGGCATAAGAGTAGTAGCCGTGGGCATGCGGCCCCGGGATGTTCGAGCTGGTGCCGGGGAGCGAGGTGTCCCTGAGCCCGACAGGACGCAGGACGCGGCGTTCCACCTGATCGGCCCAGTCCGTGCCGGTCACCTTTTCGATCAGCAGCCCCGCCAGCACGTAATTGGTGTTGGAGTACGACCAGTTCGTGCCGGGCGCGAACCGGGCAGGCTTCGACAGCGACACCGCGACCAGGTCTTCCATCCGGTAGGTGTGGAACCGCTTGTCCACGAATTCCTGGCCCTCCAACGGGATTCCCGGCTCGCTCGTGCCATCCGGGTTGACCTCGCCGGTGTAGTTGAACAGGCCACTGGTGTGCTGCAACAGCATCCGCACGGTGATCCGCTCGTCCAGCCCGAACCGGGGCAGATAACGGACCGCCGGATCGTCCAGCTTGACCTTGCCCTCGCCGACCAGCTGCAGGATCACCGTGGAGACAAAGGATTTCGTGATGCTTCCGGCGCGGAACCGGCCGTTCACGGGTACCCCGTCCCGTCCGCCGAGTTCGCGCTTGCCCGCCGTTCCCGCCCAGTCTCCCCGGTCGTCGTGCACCCGCACCTGCACCCCCGCGGCGCCTGCGGCGACGACCTCTGCCATCGCCTGCCGCAGGTCGGCGCGGTCCGGCGCCGCTGTCGCGGCGGGTACGGCAAGCCCTGTGATCAGTGCGGCGGCGAGTGCCACCACCATCGTTTTCCGCATTGAACCCCCTTGGTTCGTCGACCATTCCAAGCTAGCGACAAACCGGGCAGGGGGTCAGAGGGTTTTTCCCCGAACTATTTCCCCCGCGATGATGGTAGAAGTCCACTTCCCGGAGTCGAGCAACGCTTGGTAAGGATCCTGCCCGTCCGCCGTGTCGAACACCGCGAGGTCGGCGCGGGCGCCGGGGGACAGCACGCCGAAGTCGGCGGCGCCCATCGCGAGCGCGCCGCCTCGGGTCGCGGCCTCGACCACGCGCTGATCGAGATCCGGATGCCGATATCCCTGCCGTAAAGCCAATTCCCGGACCGCGCGTGCTTCGTCGAGCAGGTCGAGCGAGGGGCTGGACGCGAGCGAGTCGGTGCCGATCGCGACCGGTACCGAGTCTTCCAAATAGTCCGCGACCGGCGGCGCGCCGACGCCGAGCACGGCGTTCGACCGCACGCACAAGGCGACGGACACGCCGTGCGCGCGGAACAGCGAACGGTCCGCGGCGTCACAATGCACCCCATGTGCCACATGGGTCGACGGCCCGAGCCCGCCGATCTCCGCGAGCTGAGCGGCGGGTGATCGGGTGCTGCCCATGCCGACGAGTTCGTAGGCGCGGCCGAACAACTGCGCGAGCGCCGCCAATGGGCCGGTGCCGTCGCGGACGAAGACGACCTCGTCCTCCGACTCCGACAAATGCGGATGCAGCCGCAGGTCACGCGCATGCGCGAGGTCGACGAGCTCACGGAACACGGCGGTGCCGACGGTGTACAGGGCATGCGGCGAGATCCCGAGCACGCGGCCGCTGGGCCGGTCCAGCACGTCGAGCAGCTGGGCGCGGCTCGCGGCGGCCCACTGCTTGTCGTCGGCCAGCACGACTTCGAGGTAGGAGACGCCGGTCAGGCCGGACTCGGCGACCGGGTCGAGCACGCAGGCGTCGGTCACGATGTCCGCGCAGGCCGTGGTGCCGCTGCTCAGCAGCAGATCCGCGCCGCGCTTGGCACTGTCGGCCCACATCTGGTCGGTGAACCGCTGCCGCCGCGGTCCCATTTTCTTGATCCAGGACACGAACGACGTGACCGGCTCGGTCGCCAGGTCCTCGAAATCGGTGTACTGCAAGTGGGTGTGCGCGTTGACGAGCCCGGGAAGCAGCGTGCCGCGCCAGGTACGCACCGGTGTTCCGGGATGCCGCGCGGTGAGATCGGCGGCGGGCCCGACCTCGGCGATCACGCCGTCCTCGACGAGCACCGCGCCGTCGGCGATCGGCTCGGTGACGATCGGCAGTACGACCGGCGCGGTGTGGATCACCGAAGTCAACGCTGCACCTCCAGCTCGGGAACCTTGCTGTCAAAGGCTTTCGCCACCTGGACGAGCCAGCGCCGGTCGCTCGCGATGTCCGAGCCGCCGACCCGGTCCGGCGGCTCGTCGCTGTGGCCGGGTTCTTGCCTGCTGGCGAGCGCCGCCTTGATCCGCGCTGCCTCGGCCCCCGCGTCCAAGTCGTCGCCGTCCATGTAAGGCCGCAACGCCAAGAGGCCGTCGCGGATCTCGATCACCCGCCGGTAGGTCTTGAACTTCATGTCCCTGACCGAAAGCAGGTCGACGACCAGCGGCTTCGGCCCGTCCAGCGCGATGTGCGGATACGCCTCGGACAACGCCAGCCAGAGCGGGCGCAGCCGCAGGTGGTCGCGATAGCTCGCGAGCCAGCCTGCCGACGGCGCGATGCCAGGGATCAGCCAGCCGGTCAGCTTGAGTATCGCCCCGATCCCGCCGCACAACCCGCCGATCTGGTCGGCGACGGACATGTCCAGCCCGGTGTGCACTGCGAGCACGTCGCCCGCCCTGGTCACGCTGTTGCCGAGGGTGAGCGCGGCGCCGAACGCGACCGTGAACAGCCCGAACCGCAGCCACCGGCGCTCCGCGTTCTTCGCGTGCCTGCGGCACAAGCGCGCGATCCGGACCTCCGCGATCGTGTAAGCGATCACGTACCCGAGCAGGTAGATGTCGAAGAACGGCGGATCGAGGAACACCGGTGGCCTGCCGCCGGTCGCGTGCTTGCCGATGACGAAGGTCAGTATCAGGCCGAGCACGACCGAGCCGCCGGTGACCAGGTGCGTCCACACCTTGCGCTTGGCGTCGCGGCCCTCGGTGGTCCAGTAGGTGAGCAGGATCTGCTCGCTGGTCACCAGCAGCAGCACGAGGCAGGTGCCGACGACGAAAGTGCCGCCGGTGAGGCCGATGCCGGCGGCGACCAGTTTCGCGACCGCGGGCACGCTGACCGTGAAGCCGACCATGGTCGCGGCGAACACCAGGCACAACGCGATGAGCGCCGGATCGCGGGGATTGCGCCGCAGATGCCCGAGCTTGTAGATCAGCCCGAGCGCGGCGAACACCGCGGCGAACGGGAAGAGGACGCCGATGATCACGTCGGCGGCCGCAGTATCCGGTCGAGTGCGGCGACCGCGCGGGACGGTTCCGGCCGGTCCGGTTCCGCCGCGACCCTGCCGAGCAGGAACGACGCCATCAGCTCCGCCTCACGCTCGTGCGTCTCGGAGTACCCCTTGCGCGCGAGCACCGCGCGGACGAGTTCCGGCGCCACGTCGGGGAAGAGCCGGGTCTTCTCGTGCGCGTCGTGCCCGCAGACCATGTGGGCGAGTTCGTGCACGATGATGTGTTCCTGGTGCGGCTTGCTGGTGTCCGCCTCGTAGAGGATGTAGTCGGCCTGGTCGGTCGCCACCCAGAGCCCGCACGGGCCGGGGGAGGGGAACCGGACCGGGTCGAGGTGGATCGGCCTGCCGCGTGACTCGGCCAGCTTGCCGATCAGCTGCTCGGTGGTGAACGTGCGGCGCAGCCCGAGTTCACGCAGCAGCTTGGTGCAGCGGGCGCGGATTCCTTGCCTGGTCAGCTTTTCACTCATGGGGAGGCCGGTTCTCCCGCTCGCGCTGGAGCGTCCGGTCGATCATCCGCAGTATCGAGTCCTGGCCTTCGGGGGACAGCTCCTCCAGCCTCGCGGCGGTGTTGAGCAGCTTGCCCGCGCGCATCGAGTCGAGCACGCGCAGCTGGCGGTCCACCTGATCGGCGTAGTCGGCGTCGAAGAAGTACTGCACCTGGACCCCGAAATGCGTGGCCAGTATGCCGAGCGTTTCGATACGGGGATTGGTCTCCTGGCCGGTGCGCAGTTTCCAGATCGTCGTATGCGAGATGTTCGCGCCTTTCGCGCGGATGGCGTCGGCGATCTCCTGCGAGCTCAAGTCCTTCTTACCGGCCAGTTTCGCGTGCGCGCCGATCAGGCTCTCCAGAACCTCGGCGATCCCGCGTTTGCCGTCCGTCACTCCGCACCCCTGACAGCGACATGATCATATCGCGCTCAAGATACACACTCCGCGCCCGTGAGCGGGTGGGCTGCCGGGGAAACCAGCCCGGTGGAGGAAGCCGATTGTGACTCCTTGTGCACATTCTACTGCCGGGGGTAGGTCATTTACCCCAACCGAGTGAGTGGGGGTGGCCATCAACTATTCTTGACAGCGTCGGCGAGCGCTGACTACGTTGGGTATACGTCGGCTGACACGAGGGTTACTGGGCGGACAGGCCGGCGCGGAGCGGTGATTCCTGCTCGGGAAGGCTAGGGGTGTTCCCGAGCAGGAATTCAATTACACGCTCGTCTACGACGTGTCGTCCCCTTCATGCGCGCTTTCTTCCGCCTTTCCTGGCCGGGGGTCGTGAGTGGTATCGCCGGTTCTAACC
>NZ_JBHWEB010000171.1:0-15620 GCF_042734395.1 Amycolatopsis sp. NPDC059657
GACCGCGCGGACGTGCTGGAGTCGTGGGGGGGGGCGCGCGGCCCCGGCGGGGCGGTCGTGCGCGCCGGGGGGCGCGCGCCCCCGTGGGTGGAGAAAGGCGAGGGCCAACCGGCACCCCGCCCCCCCCCCCCCCACGCCCAGCCCATCTTTCCATATGGCGTGACCTTTCCAAGGAGAAACCGGTGACGACCCTGCACGACTCCACAGCGTTCGTCGGCCACGAGATCGCGGCCGAGGCGATGCGCACCGGCGAGCTGCTCGTCCGGCGGCTGGCCGACCCGGATCTGGTCGCGGCGGCCGTGCGCAGGTCGGAGGCCATCGCGGACTTCCAGTTCTCCTGGGGTGGCGCCGGGTTGTATTCCGGGCCCGCCGCCAGCGCGCTGACCTTTCAGTACGCGGCACGCGCGATGCCCGCCGACGCCGATCGGTGGCAGCTGCTGGCGCGCGAGTACCTGGCCAAGGCCGTGACCAGCACACACGAGATCCCGTTGATGACCGCGGGCCTCGCGGCAGGCACCGCCGGGCTGGCCGCCGCGGTCGCGGTCTGTGCCGCCGACGAGCCGCGCTTCGGCAAGGCACTCGAAGCGCTCGAAGCGCAGCTGGCCACGCAGGTGCTCGCGTCGCCTTCGTGGCGTGGCGAGAATGGTGTGGCCGACAGCGACTACGACGTCATCGTCGGTGCCGCGGGCGTGCTCGCCTACCTGGCGGACGCCCGCTCCGCGGAACCACTGGTCGCGCAGGCCACCGAGTCGGTGATCGCCGACCTGACCTGGCTCTGCACACCTGTGAACGGCCGCAGGCCATGGCACATCCAGCCCGAGCAATACCCGATGGAGGAGTACCGCGACCCGTATCCGAACGGATACGTCAACCTCGGCCTCGCGCATGGCGTCCCCGGTGTGCTGGCCGCGCTCTCGATCGCCGCGTCGGCAGGCCACGACCAGGTACGCGAGACGGTTCGCGCGGTCGCGGACGATCTCGTCGACGCCGCGTTCCACGACGACCACGGGCTCAACTGGGCGAACGGCCTCCCGCTGACCGAGGCGGGTGCCGAGGACCGGACGGGTACCAGCCCTGCCCGCGCGGCCTGGTGCTACGGCGCGCCGGGCATCGCGTGCGCGTTGCTGCGCGCCGCGGTCGCGCTGGCCGACGACCGGCTCGAAGCCGTCGCCGTCGAAGCGTTCGAAGCCGTGCTCAGGCGGGTCGGGGACCACGGCCGGTTCGGCTCGGCGACGTTGTGCCACGGCGCGGCCGGGATGCTCGCGATGACCGTCATGTTCGCCCGTGAGACCGGCAGCGAGCAGGCGCGGCTCGCGGTCGAGCCGTTGACCGCGCAGCTGCTTTCGCATTGCGACGAGACCTTGCCGCTCGGCGTGCAGGACCTCGAACAGCCCGGCGGTGCCCTGCTCGACAGCCCCGGCCTGCTCAGCGGGTCCGCAGGCGTCGCGCTCGCCTTGTGGTCGGCCGCCGGTGCCATCGATCCGCGCTGGGAACGCGCGTTCCTCATCAGCTGACCCATCGCGGAGGCGATCATGACCGAGCTTTACCGGCCGTCCGGCTTCTTCATGCTGCGCGCGGCGACGCTGCCCGCCGAGCAGTTGTCGGCGATCGCCGAGCACGGGCGGCCCCACCTGCGTGAACTCGCCGCCTTGCCGCGCGTCGAGCAGGCGTTGCATGTGGCGAGCCCCAGCCTCACCCGTGGCCTCGCCAAGCTCACCGGTGTCACGGACAAGAAATCGGCGAAAGCGTATTCGTCACTGCTGCGCTACCTCACCCGCATGGCCACCCGGCCGACCCCGTAC
This sequence comes from Amycolatopsis sp. NPDC059657, assembly GCF_042734395.1. NCBI lineage: Bacteria > Bacillati > Actinomycetota > Actinomycetes > Pseudonocardiales > Pseudonocardiaceae > Amycolatopsis > Amycolatopsis sp. NPDC059657. The sequence goes on from NZ_JBHWEB010000171.1 coordinate 1,803, forward strand.
GGCTTGTTCGCCGGGGTCGGCATGGGCGATTTCTCCGCCACCGCGTCGGCGACACTCGGTCCCGGCGTGGTGGCGGCCACCCGCACCCGTGCCGACGTCGGCTGGCTGCTCGAGCTGATCAAGTCCGTCGAAACCGACAGCGCGCTCGTGGATTCCTTGCGGGTCAACGTGAATCCGATGCTGTACCACGTCGGAGACCGCGCGGTGCTGCCGTTCGCCGACGTGCACGGGCAGTCGGACAACCGGCTGGTCGGCTTCCGCCGTACGGCGCCGGTCGAGGTGGCGCTGCGGGTCGCCGCGCTGCCCGGCACGACCTACGCGGAGCTCGTCGAGGCGATCAAGGCGGAGATCCCGCGGGCGAGCCATGAGCAGGCACGGGGTCTGGTCGGTCAGCTGTGGGAGCTGCATGTGCTGATCAGCGATTTGCGGCCGTCCTTGACCGTCGCGCTGCCGGAACAGGACCTCGTCAAACGACTCGACGGCATCGAGGCCTGTCTGTCCATTCAGGACGAGCTGCGCCGGGTACGCGAGCACGCCGCAGAGGTCGACGCCGCGCTCGGCGGGCGGGCAGTCGCCGCACTGGACCGGATGACCGCGCACCAGTCCGGGCTCACGCCGGGGTTCGCCAAGGAGACCTATCAGCTCGACGCCGCGCTCGACCTGACGGAAACCGGGCTGCCCGTTGACATCGGCGCGTCCGCTGCCGACGCGGCTTCGGTGCTCACCAGGCTGAGCGGCTTTCCGCACCGCCACCATCATCTCGTCGAGTACCACAGTGCCTTCCTCGAGAAGTACGGGCTGAACGCCGAGATCCCGATCTTGGAGCTGCTCAGCCCCGAATCCGGCCTGGACGCTCCGGCGGGTTATCTGACCCCGCCGCGCACGTATCCCTTGCCGAGCCTGCCGGAGGAAACCGACCGCGGCCGCGACGCCGCGTACCTCGCGCTGGCGGCGGAAGCGTTGCACCAGGGGAAAAAGGAGCTGGAACTCACCGACGAGGTGCTGGACCGGCTGGCTCCCGCCGTCCGCGAAGCACCCAGGCCGAGGCCCGCGCTCGACCTGCACTTCCAGCTCGCGGCCGCGTCCAAGGCGGCCATCGACCGAGGGGAGTGGCGGATGGTGCTGACCCCGACCGCCACCACCGACGGCGGGCGTACCTTCGGCAGGTTCTTCGACCTGTTCGACGAGAAGGCACTGACCAGGCTGGCAGGCTACGCACAGGCCGAGGAGGCACTGCTGCCGGAGGCAGTTTTCGTCGAGCTGAACTACGTGTCGCCGTTCGGCCGCGGCGGGAACGTCACCACGCATCCTGCGCTGCGGCGGTACGAGATCTGCGTCAACACCTCACCGTCGCTGCCGCGGGAGAGGCAGATCGATCTCACCGACATCGTGGTCGGCGCGACGAGCGAGCGCTTCTTCTTGCGCTCGAAGCGGCTCGGCAAGGAGATAGTCGTTACACAGAGCCATATGCTGTCCCTGCTCGGCGCGCCGAACGTCTGCCGCCTGCTGCTGGAGCTCTCGCAGGACGGGTTCGCGCAGCTGCCGTCGTTCAACTGGGGCGCGGTGGGTGTCGCGCCGTACCTGCCGAGGGTGACCAGGGGCAAGGTCGTGCTCAGCCCGGCGCAGTGGCGGCTCTCGTCGAAGTCGCTGGGCGACGGGCCGTTCGACGAGGCCGTGCGCGAGTGGCGGCAGCGCTGGGGGGTGCCGCGCCACGTCTACCTGGTGTGGATGGACAACCGGCTGCTGCTCGATCTCGACCGGCCGCTGTACACCGAGGAACTGCGTGCCGAGCTGCGCCGCGCCGACGAGACCGGTGCGTCGTTGCTGTTGCAGGAACTGCTGCCGGGGTTTTCCGAGCTGTGGCTGGAAAGCGGCGAGCGGGCGCATCACTTCAGCGAGGTCGTCGTCCCGTTGCTGGCGCGCGAGCCCGGCCTCGTGCGGCGGCACGGAATCGGTGCGCCGCCCCAGCTCGCGGAGGCGGACCGGCGCAAGCTCGTCGGTTCCGAGTGGGTCTACCTGAAGCTCTACTCCGCGACGGCGCAGCAGGACGACGTTCTCGCCGGCCATCTCCCCGCGCTGGTCGGCGCGTTGCGCGCGGACGCGCTCATCGACCGCTGGTTCTACATCAAGTACTTCGACCCTTACCCGCATCTGCGCATCCGGGTCAGGGCCACCGGCCCGGTCGGCGACGTGCTGGCCAGGTGCGCGAGCTGGGCCCAGGAGGTGATCGCGTCCGGGCTCGCCTCCGACCTCGCCTTCGTGAGCTACGACCGGGAACTGGAGCGGTACGGCGGACCCGAGCTCATCGATCTCGCCGAGGAGGTGTTCACCGCCAACAGCGCGGTGACCGTCGACCTGGTGAACCTGCTCAAGCGGACCGACCTCGACCCCGACACGCTGGCCGTGGTCGCGTTGCACAAGCTCGCTTCGAGCTGGGGCGTCGACGTGGGCAGTCCTGGCGCGGACATCGAGCCGCCCGACGCGGTGCGCAAGCAGTTCCGCCGGATCCAGCCGACGCTCTGCGACCTGCTCGCGCCCTGGGACGAGCATCCTGACCCGAAGGCACGCGAGCAGCTCGGCACACTCGACGCGATCTTCGCGAAGCAGCACGACGAGCTCGCGCACGCGGGTCGCCGTGCGCGGGAGCTCGCCGCCGAAGGCAGGCTCGCCGGCGCGGAGGAAACCGTACTCGGCAGCCTGTTGCACATGCAGGTCAACCGGCTGCTCGGGATCGACCAGGAACGCGAGAAGGCCTGTCACCACCTGTGGGCACTCGCGCGCCGCGCGATCGCCAGGCGGCCCGTGCCGAAGGAGGGGGCCTGATGGCCAAGCCGACCGGCCGGATGCGGCATTGGGCACGTGCGCTCAAGCTGCTGTGGAATGTCAGTCCGCCGCATGTCGGCGCCGTCGTGCTGACGACCGTGCTCACCGCGCTGGTTCCCGCGTGCACGGTCCAGTTCACGAAGCTGGCCGTCGAGGCGGTGGCTGGCTCGACCGGTGAGGACACCATGGACGCGGCGCTGGCCGCCGCCGGTGGCCTCGCCGCGCTCATCGCGGTGAGTCACCTGCTCAGCACGGCACGGACCTATCTCGAAACGTTGTTGCAGTACCGGATGGCGAACTCCATCCAGGAACAGATCATGCGCAAGTCCGTCTCGCTGGAGCTGGCCCAGTTCGAGGACCCCGGCACCTACGACTCGTTGCAGCGAGCGAACCGGGAGGCCTCGTTCCGGCCGTACCAGATCTTCTCGAACCTGATCTCGGTCACCTCGAACCTCGTCGCGCTGGTCTCGGTCGGTGTGGTGCTGGTGGTCTGGGATCCGTGGGTGGCGCTGGTCGTCGTGCTGGCGCCGGTGCCGTCCATGGCGGCCAACATCTTCTACAGCAGGCTGGGCTGGAGGATCGAGAACGACCGTGCGTCCGACCGGCGCCGCGGCACCTACCTGCAGTACCTGGTGACCACCGACCGGACGTTCAAGGAAACCAGGCTGTTCGACCTCGGTGGCCTGTTCGTCGAGCGATTCACCAAGCTGGTCAAGGGTTTCTACGCCGTCGACCGGCGGCTGGAAGGCCGCCAGGCCGTCGCGAGCGGCTTGCTGGGGCTGCTCAGCGTCGCGGCTTCGGCGGGCGCGATCGTCTTCGCGGCGAAGGTGACCGTCGAAAATGGACAGGCGGGCCAGTTCGCCGGGTTCATCATCGCGATCACCATGGTGCAGTCGTCGGTGCAGACGTTGTTCGGCGCGCTGGCCCAGATGTACGAGCACAGCCTGTTCATCGGCAACCTGTTCGCGTTCCTCGACCTGCCGGTGGCCGGGGTGCGGGCCATCGGGAAGCGCCGGTTCCCGGAGAAGCTGGTCACCGGGATCGAGTTCCGCGATGTCTCGTTCACCTACCCTGGCTCGGCGGCGCCGGTGTTCGAAGGGCTGCATCTTTTCCTGCCGGCAGGCCGATGTGTGGCATTGGTCGGGCAGAACGGCGCCGGCAAGACAACGCTGGTCAAGCTGCTGGCACGGTTCTACGAGCCGGACTCCGGAGCGATTCTGATCGACGGTGTGCCGATCGAGGAATACGACCTCGACGACCTGCGCCGCAATCTCGGCGTGATTTTCCAGGACTTCGTTCAGTACGAGGCTTCGGTACGGGAGAACGTCGGCTTCGGACGGCACGAACAACTCGGTGACGACGCGGGAATCCTCGACGCCGTCAAGCAGTCCGGCGCCAGCAAGTTCGTCGATCACCTGCCAGGCGGCCTGGAGACCCAGCTCGGCAAGTGGTTCGACGACGGCCGCCAGCTCTCCGGCGGCCAATGGCAGCGCGTGGCGCTGGCCAGGGCTTTCCTGCGCAAGGCCGCGATCGTCGTGCTCGACGAGCCGACCGCGTCCATCGACGCGCAGGCCGAGTCCGAGGTGTTCGGCAGGCTGCGTGAGATCGCCGGGCAGGCGACCACGCTGCTGATCGCACACCGGTTCTCGACCGTGCGGGTGGCCGACCACATCGTGGTGATCGACCACGGCCGGGTATTGGAAGAGGGCACGCACGGCGAACTCATGCGACTCGACGGGGTGTACGCGAAACTGTTCAACTTGCAGGCCGCCGGTTACCTCGAAGAATGTGATATATCACTGAGGTGACTTCCGCCGATCCGGCCGCGATAACCGCTTGGCTGGCCGAGAACTCCGTTTCGCTGACCAGCCTGAAAGCGGGCGCCGATTTCGCGGATCTCGAACCACTGGCGAACGTCTTCGGCGAATGCCGGATAGTCGGGCTGGGTGAGTCCACCCATGGCAGCAGCGAATTCTTCACGCTCAAGCACCGGCTGGTCGAGTTCATGGTCACCGAACTCGGCTTCCGGGTATTCGCGATCGAGGCGGGGCATGCGGGGTGCCGTGCGATCAACGACTACGTCAAAGGCGGCGAAGGTGATCCCGCGCGGTTGTTGCGTGAGCTCGGTTATTGGACTTGGCGAACCCAAGAGGTACTCGACCTGATCGAGTGGATGCGCGCGTTCAACGCGAACGCGGCCGAGCCGGTCGAATTCCGCGGTATCGACCCGGTCTTCGATCCGATGGCGGCCGAGAAGATCGCAGGCAGGCTCGATCCGGAACGCGCGGCGAAGCTCACTGAGGCGCTGGCGGTTCTACGGTCCCGGCGCGCGGCGTCGGGTTTGCGGAGTATGGCGGCGGAGGCGTTCAAGAGCCGGTTACGCAGGCTCATCGGGCGTGACGGCGAGGACAAGGCCCATGCCGCCGCGCTCGCCGAGGCAGGCGCGGTCATCCGCGAGCTGGCCGAATCGGAAGCGGGGTCCGAGCTGGCGGACGACCTGTGGGCGCTCGGCAAAGGCGTCGAGATCATGCTGCTGCCGCCGCTGAGCTCCAGCGGCAGCGCCGCCCGCGAGCAGGCGATGGCCGACGCCGTCGCGCGCATACCCGGCGAGCGGATCATCCTCTGGGCGCACAACGGTCACCTCGCGCGCAGCTCGTTCGAAGGCGGCTGGCAGACCTTCGGCGGCCACCTCGCCGAGCGCTACGGCGACAGCTACTACGCGACCGCCTTCGTCTTCGACGAGGGCGGGTTCCAGGCACTCAAAGCCGGTGGGAACACCTTCAGCGAGCCGGTCGAGTTCGAAGTGGGGAAGGCGCCGGAGGGCACGGTCGAATGGCAGCTGGCGCGTGCGGGCGCTGGTGACTGCTTCGTCGACCTGCGCGCCGCGGGGGAGTGGACGCGCACGCCGACCCGGATGCGCTCATTCGGCTCGGTCATCGGGTTTTGGCCGATGGTCAAGCAGTCGACCGTCGAGGTCGACCTCTCGGCCGAGTTCGACGGCGTGGTGCTGGTCGGCCGTACCACGCGGGCGCGGCCGTTACCCTAGGTCATGGGCGAGCGCGTACCGGACGGCTTCGGCCCGGTTACGCACGCCGATCTTCGCGAACGTGTTGTTGATGTGGGTCTTCACCGTCGCCTCGCCGATGAACAGCTCTGCGGCGATCTCACCGTTGTTCAGGCCGCCCGCGATCAGCCCGAGCACCTCGGCCTCGCGGCTGGTCAGGCCGTCCGGCAACGCGGCGTGCTTACGTGCCGGTTTGGCCGAGCTCAACGCCTCGACCAGGCGTCGCGCGACCGCGGCGTCGAACGTCGACTGCCCGGAGGCGGCCGAGCGCAGTGCCGCGCCGATCTCCGCGCGACCGGCGTCCTTGGTCAGATAACCCTTGGCTCCCGCCTTGAGCGCGCCGACGATCGACTCGTCGTCGGCGTAGGTGGTCAGCACCAGCACCGCGGTGCCCGGATGCTCGCGGGTGATCCGCCGGGTGGCCGCGACGCCGTCCAGCACCGGCATGCGCAGGTCCATCAGCACCACGTCCGGCCCGATCGTGGCGGTCAGCGCGAGCGCCTCTTCGCCGTTGGCCGCCGAGCCGACGACCTCGATGCCGTCGACCATGCCGAGCAGCGCGACCAGACCCTCACGCATGACCTGCTGATCGTCGGCCACCAACACCTTGATCATGCGCGAACCTCCGCCGAAACCACCCAGTACTTCCCTTCGAACCCCGAGGTCAGCGTGCCATCCGCGAGCGCGAGCCGCTCGCCCATGCCGGTCAGCCCGAACCCGGTGCCCGCGACCCCGGACGCCTCGTTGCGCACGGTCAGCCGGACCGCGCCGTCGGTGAACTCCAGCGTCATCGTGACCGGAACGCCAGGCGCGTGCTTACCGGCGTTGGTCAGTGCCTCGCGTGCCGTGCCGACGAGCGACACGGTGGCCGCCGTCGGCAACGGCCTCGCCGCGCCGGTCGCCTCGAAGTCGACGACTCCGTGGTGGGCGTCGACCAGCGCTTCCAGCGCCTCGATCAGCGACGGAACGTCCCGGCGCAGCGCGGCGACGGCGTTGCGCGCCTCGGCGAGGCCGTCCGCGGCTAGCCTGCGTGACCGGCGGATGGTGGCCAGCGCGGTGTCCACATCGGACTTCTCGGCCAGCAGGGCCTCGGCCAGCTCGAGCTGAACTCCTAGCGCGCCAAGGGAATGCGCGAGCACGTCATGGATTTCCCGCGCGATCCTGGTCCGCTCGTCGAGGGCGGCGGCGCGTGCGTGTTCGGCCTGCGCGAGTTTGGTCTGCTCCAGCAGCGCGTGCGCTTGCTCGGCCTGGACCTCGTACTGCCGCCTATTGAGGCCGAGCAGCAACAGCAGCAGCATCACCCCTGCGTCCACCAGGCCTTGCCAGCCTTTATCAAGCGCTAGTGCGAGCACGATGTCCGCGGCGCCGACCAGCACGATCGACAACACACTCAGGCTGGCCATCGTGGCCAGCCTGCCGAGGGTGATGACGCACAGGATGATCGCCGACGAGTCTTCGGCGACTCCCAAGGTCATCGCGGGAATGAGGGTGGACGACGCGAGCAGGCATTGTGCGACCCGTGGCCACCGGTGTTCGGTGACGACGAACCCGAGCCAGGCCGCTGTGCTCACGCCGTAGAGCACCCACACCCATGGCTGATGCTCCCGAGCGGTGGCCAGCGTGGCGGCGATGAGCAGGGTGCCGAGCAACTGCACCACCAGCCAGCCTGGCGCGAGGGTGTCAGGGAGAACCGGTCGGCGCATGGTGTTTCCTAGTCGCGCAGCTGGGTGATGAGTTCGATCAAGATGAGCCGGTAGGCGAGAAAACCCATGAGCACCACCAAGGCCACCAGCAGCAGTCCGATCCACGCCTTGCCCGTCATCGCGCCCCCTTTGAGCTTTTCCTGTGTCTTGTCCGCGGCCAACCTGAGCAGGTCGTTCTTGTTCATGCGGTGAACGTTAGGAAAAGAGCGGGGTGGAGCGGGACCATCGAGAGGTGGACTAGCGGGTGGAGCTAGGCGACCTTGTACCCGGCCTTCTCAACGGCCGCGCGAATGTCCGTCTCGGCGATCGGCTCGGCGCTGTCCACTGTGACCTGGCCGGTCTTCAGGTCGATCTTGACATCCGAGACGCCGTCGAGCGCGTTCAGCGCGCGGCTGACGGATCCGGCGCAGCCACCGCAGGACATGCCCGTGACGGTGTAAGAGCTAGTCATGCCCATGAGCATAAGGAAAGGCCGCCACCCGCGAACGGGTGACGGCCTTCCGGCAAGAAGTCTGGATCAGACGAGGTTGACCGAGGTGGCCTGCGGCCCCTTGGCGCCCTGGCCGATCTCGAACTCCACGCGGGCGTTCTCTTCGAGGCTACGGAACCCGTTGCCCTGGATCTCCGAGTAGTGCACGAAGACGTCGCCGCCGCCGTTGTCGGGAGTGATGAAGCCAAACCCCTTCTCGGAGTTGAACCACTTCACGGTGCCCTGAGTCATAAAAAGTCTCCATAGGTAAAACAAAAACAAACAAGGAAGCCACATCGGCGACCAAGGGTCATTACCCGAACGGTTTGCTCCCTCGAATGAGGAGACACTACGCCCGCGAAGTCTTGCGAGCGTGAACTACCACGAACACAAAAACCGAGACCACGAAAAGTAAACCACAGGTCACCTGGTCAAGACAACCCGAGTCACCCGAGTGGTGCGGCCAGGCCGTGTCTAGTCGCGCGCGTGGGCGGCGCCGTCGGTGGCGAACGGCGAACGCGGGACCGCGTCGCGGTTCGTGGCCTTGACGGCGATGTCGTGCGTCTCAGCGCTCGCGCTGAACTGCACCGGAGCCACTCCGGACGCGGAGTGGGCCTTGTCATACCGAGATGTGTCTTCGGCCATATGCGCCCCTAAGTTTGTAGCTGAAGCGTGATGATCTTGCCCCCGAGGCCACCCGATCCGCTCCGGTCGGGATGTCTTCGATTGTGCCACGACTCACCGACAGAAATGGTCGTTCGTGGCCGTAGCGTGTCGATTTTGTCAAAATACTCGTCGGTATCCGTGCGAATATCAGGAAAATCGTTGACTACTCGGCTTGCGGGGCGGGCCTGCTCGCGCCGAGCAGACTGCTGAGCCGGACATCCGGGGTGACCACGTCGGGGTCGGTGCGGATATCGATGACGCACGGCCTCTGCCGCACCAGCGCGCTCGCGATGATGGGCCCGAGTTCGTCCCTGTCGTCCACAGTATAGCCAGCCGCGCCGAGGCCGCGTGCCCACGAAGCGAAATCGACCAGCCCGATGGACACCCCGGACAGCCGCCCGTGCGCCCGCGCCTGGTGCATGGCGTACGTCCCGTGCAGGCCGTTCTGGAACACCACCACGATGATCGGGGCGCGGTAGCGGACGGCGGTGTCGATCTCCTGGCCGGTCATCAGCGTGCCGCCGTCGCCGACCATCGCGACCACCGTGCGCCGCGGCTCGGCGAGCTTCGCGGCGACCGCGGCGGGCACCGCGTAGCCCATCGCCGCGTTGCTCGGGCCGAGCTGGCTGCGTGGCGCGGTGAACATCCAGTACCGGTGCATGAACTGGGCGAAGTTGCCGGCGTCGCTGGTCACGATGGTGTCTTCGGGCGCGAGCTTGCGCAGCACGCGGATGACGTCGACCGGATGCACGCGTGCGTTCTGGCTGGTGTCCGGCGGGGTCATGAAGGTGTGCACGGCCGCGTTGGCGGCCGACGCGCGGCGGGCGCGCGGCTTCGCGACCACACGCAACTCCTTGATGAACGGCTCCACCTCGCTGTCGATGCGGAAGGTGAGGCCGCGGCGGCGCGTCTCGGCCATCCCGGTGCCGACCATGACCAGCGTCTGTGACGGGGTGGGGTAGCGGTAGCCCTGGGTGGTGACCTCGTCGAGCGAGGTGCCGAGCGCGAGCACGAGGTCGGCGCGCTCGAGCGCGTCGAGCTGCCTGGCCGGAATGCCGAGCCCGAGGTGACCCGCGTAGCGCGCGTGGTTCTCGGGGAAGGCGTCCTGGCGGCGGAACGCGTTGTAGACGGAGAAGCCGAGCTCGTCGGCGGCGGCCATCAGCTCCTCGCGGGCGGACCGAGCGCGGCCGCCGACGATCACCACCGGATAGCGCGCGTCGTCGACGAGCTGGGCGACGGCCTCGGCCGAACGGCCCAGCGCGCCGGTCTGCGGCTGCTTGATGGCGGCGACCGGCTTGGCCGAGTCGAACGGCACACCCCACGCGTCGCTCGGCACGGCCAGCACCGCGGGGCCGGGCCGTCCCGTGCGCGCGTTGTTGATCGCTTCGACGAGCAGGCCCGGCACTTCGCTGGGATCGTCGGTACGGCCTGACCACTTCGCGATCGGCTCGAACATCGCCGTCAGGTCGGCGGTCGGCAGGCTGACGGTGGACTGCGGGGTGGTGGCCGGCGTCTCCAGGAGGACGATCATGGGCGTTTCGTCTTGAAAAGCCGTTTGCACGCCGATCGCGAGATTCGCCGCGCTCGGACCGCGGCTGGCGAGCAGGAGCGCGGGCTGGTCGGTCAGCTTGCCGTCGGCCTCGGCCATGAAGGCGGCACCGGTGTCGTGGCGTGCGGAAACGACATTGATCGTGCGCTCGGCTTGGAGGTTGTCGAGCAGTTCGAGGAAGGATTCGCCCATGACCGCGTAGACGCGACGGATACCCGCCTCGGTGAGGATGCGTACAGCCGTCTGGGCGACGGACGGTCCGAGTTGATATCTAATAAGTCAAAGCTAAGCGGGAAACGATTACTCCAGTCAAGTGATGTTCTGCTACATCACGCCTGAAGCGACGAAAGTCGCGTAACCACCGGAGGGGAGCCCGAAGCCGTGACCTCAGCGAATGAACGCGAAACCGTTTTCACGTACGGCGCACCGGCGTTGAAGTACGGCGCCGGGTCGAGTGACGAGATCGGTTACGACCTGACGCAGTACGGTGCGAAACGGGTGCTCGTCATCACCGATCCCGGCGTCGCGGCCACCGGCTGGCCGCGGCGGATCGCCGACGGGATCGCGGGCTACGGCCTGGAAGTCGAGGTGTTCGACCAGGTTCACGTCGAACCGACCGACATCAGCATGCAGAAGGCGGTCGACTTCGCGCGGGGTACCGGCCCGTGGGACGCCTTCGTCGCCGTCGGCGGCGGGTCGAGCATCGACACCGCCAAGGCCGCGAACCTGTTGACCAGCAACGACGGTGAACTGCTCGACTACGTCAACAAACCGGTCGGCGGCGGCCGCGCACCGGTTTCGCCGCTGAAGCCGCTGGTCGCCGTGCCGACCACGACCGGGACCGGCGCGGAGAGCACCACGGTCTGCGTGCTGGACGTGCTCGCGTTGCGCGTGAAGAGCGGGATCAGCCATCTGCGCCTGCGCCCGACGCTGGCCGTCGTCGACCCTCGCCTGACCGTCAGCCAGCCGCCGGAGGTCACCGCGGCCGCCGGCATGGACATCCTGTGTCATGCCGCCGAGAGCTACACGGCCAAGCCATACACCGAGTTCGACCGCAAGCGGCCAGAAGAGCGAGTGCCTTACTGCGGCTCGAACCCGCTGGCCGACATGTTCGCCGAGCAGGCGCTGCGGCTGCTGTCGTGGGCGTTGCCAGCGGCCGTCCGCGACGGCTCCGACATGAAGGCCCGCCAGGACATGGCACTCGCCGCGACCTTCGCAGGCCTCGGCTTCGGCAACGCGGGCGTCCATATCCCGCACGCCAACGCGTACCCGATCGCCGGTCAGGTAAAGAATTTCCGGCCATCCGGCTACCCGGCCGACGAGGCGATGGTCCCGCACGGCATGGCCGTCTCACTGACCGCGCCCGCCGCCTTCCGCTTCACCTACGACGCCGCGCCCGAGCGCCACATCCGCGTCGCCAGGCTGCTGGCGCCCGACCTCGAATGGCCGGGCGACCGGTCCGAGTACCTGCCGGCGGTGCTGATCAACCTGATGCGCGAGATCGGCATCCCCAACGGCATCAGCGGCGTCGGCTACACGGAGTCCGATGTGGACGAGCTGGTCGAAGGGACCCTCAAGCAGCAGCGCCTCCTGGCCACCGCACCCCGCTCGCCGGGCCGCGACGACCTGGCCGCCATCCTGCGCGACTCGGTGGTGCTCTGGTGAGCTACGCGTACTGGCAGACGGTTCCGTTGCGCTGGAAGGACAACGACGTCTACGGGCACGTCAACAACGTCGTGCACTACTCGATGATGGACACGGTGATCAACACTTGGCTGATCGAACAAGGCGGCCTGGACATCGAGGCGGGCGAGGTCATCGGCCTCTGCGTCGAGTCGCACTGCAACTACAAGGGCTCGGTGTCGTTTCCGGACAGCCTCCACATCGGGCTGCGGGTCGGCCACCTCGGCCGCTCGAGCGTCCGCTACGAGATCGGTATGTACCGCGCGGACCGAGCGGAGGTCATCGCCGAAGGCCACTTCGTCCACGTCTTCGTCGACCGCGCCTCGCGCCGCCCGGTCGAGGTAGGCGGGAAACTCCGCGAGTCGTTGCAAGCGCTACTCGTCGAATGAACGGATTCGTGTAATGGTCGGTTAATAATTGCCATATTGCGGTGTGCTTGCTTAACCTGGGTGAGGTCGGCTCAACCGGGAGGTAGTAATGCGCAAGGTTTTCAAGTCCGTCGGTTTCATTACGGCCCGTGTGCTCGGCCGTTCACAGATGGCGGGTTCGTACGTCTGGTTGTGAGCCGAAATCCGGCCCCGGCGTCCTCGTGGCGCCGGGGCCTTTTCGCGGAGGCCTTTCCATGAATCGTCCACCAGGTCCTCGCGGCAGCCGGTTGACCGGCAATCTCGCGGCTTATGAGCAGGACCGCCTCGGTTTCGTGCTGGAACAGACCAATACGTACGGACCGGTCTGGAGTTTTGATTCCCGTACCGTTGTCGCGGCGGGCGCCGACGAGGCGGGCGAGGTGCTCACCCGGCCCGAATTCGTTGTCGGCACCGATCATCTGCATCGGGAAATGAGCGTGAGCAAAGCGCAGCGGTCACATACCCGGTCCGCTCGAATGCTCGGCCTCCGTCCCAGCGCGGTGACCGGGTGGACTTCGCGGATCACCGCGACGATCGAAAGTTCGCTGTCCGGCTGGCCCGACGAGATCGACGTCGTCGCCGAACTGCGACGCCTCACGTCCGGTCTCGGCGCGGCTCTGTGTTTCGGCGAGGACGCCGCCACGATGGTCGAACGCGAGCAGGAACTCTTCGCCGCGCTGACCCCGATCGCCGGTTCCGCGTTCCGCATGCCGCGCTGGGTGCCGTGGTCGGCCCCCGCCAGGACGGACCGCGCGAACCGCGAGCTGGAATCCCGCATCCAGACCCTGATCGACCGCCGCCGGACAGGCCAGGCCGCGGCTTCCGACGACATCCTCACCCTCCTCATGACGCCGACCGGCCGTCATGGCGAACTCGACGACGAACCACTGCGCTCCGCGCTGGTGTCGACCTGGCTGGCAGCGCAGTCGTCCCCGACCGCGGGCATGGCCTGGGTACTGCTCGACCTTGCCCGCCACCCGGAGGCGCGGGAGCTGGCCGCTCAGGGCCTCGAGGGCACCCGCGCGGTCGTCCAGGAGTCCATGCGCGTCCATCCGCCGACCTGGCTGCTGGAGCGCACGGTCGCCGAGGACACCGAACTCGCCGGCTATCACCTCCCGGCGGGCACGATGGTCAAGTGCTCGCCTTACCTGGTCCACCGCGACGAGCGCTACTTCACCGACCCTGAGCGGTTCCGCCTCGACCGCTGGGCACCCGACGGCGAAGGTACCCGCGCACCCCGGTTCGCCTACCTGCCGTTCGGCGTCGGGGCCCGCGTCTGCATGGGCATGGCCTGGAGCATGGCGCTGATGACCAACCTGACCCACCTCATCGTCCGCCGCTTCCACCTGCGCGAACTCCCCGGCGCGACCTGGTTCCCCGACCCCGGGCGCGAACTCATCCCCCGCGGCCTTCGGCTCGGGGTCGTGAGTGGTACGGCCGGTTAGAACCGGCCC
>NZ_JBHWEB010000172.1:0-11201 GCF_042734395.1 Amycolatopsis sp. NPDC059657
CTCCGCACCCCTCCCACCCCCCCCCCCACACCAACACCCCCCACGCCAGGTTCAGGAGCCGGTCAGTGGCGGATGACCGGGGTCTGGACCAGGTTCACCGAACGGCGGCGGTTGATGAACTGGGCGCGGCCGACCGGCAACGTCTTGGGGCGCACGTTGCCGAGGAAGATGCCCTCTTCCCTGGGGCACGAGAACATGACCACCGCGGTGCCGAGTTCCCACATGCGCCGGAGCACCGGGCTCATCATGGCGCGGGAGGCACCGGAGGCGCTGCGCGCGACGATGAGGTGCAGGCCGATGTCGGCGCCGTGCGGGAGCAACGGCAGCAACGGCTGCAGCGGATCGTTGAAGCCGCCGGTGTCGGCCAGTTCGTAGTCGTCGATCAGGATGAACAGGCGGCCGCCTGTCCACCAGTCGCGGTTGCGCAGCCTGCTGGGGGAGATGTCGGCTCCCGGCACGCGGGTGGACAGCAGCTCGGCCATCTCCGTGACGGTCTCCGTGAGCGCGTCAGCGCTGACCGTGTAGTTGACCTGGTTGTCCTGCGGGATCGCGTCGTGCAGCTCCCGCCGGAAGTCGACCAGCATCACGCGGCCCTCGTCCGGCCGGTAATGGGCGGCGACGCTGCTCGCGATGTGGCGCAGCAGGTTCGTCTTCCCTGTCTCGGCGTCTCCGAAGATCATCAGGTGCGGGTTCGCGTCGAAGTCGTGCAGCTGCGGACCGAGCTGGCCGTCCTCGATGCCCAACGCCATCGTCATGTCGATCTCCGGCGCTGACGACATCGGAACCGGCAGTTCGCGTACCTCGAGTTCGTGCGGCAGCAGCCGCACCTTGGGCGCACGCGGCGCCGACGGGACCGCGAGCGCTTCGGCCAGGTCCACGGTGGCTTCGGCGACGTCCTCGACGCTGCTGGAACCGTCGATGCGGGGGAGCGCGGTGAGGAAATGCTTCCCGTCCCTGGTGAGCCCTCGGCCCGTGATCGCGGGTACGGTCGCGGCGATCCGGCTGCCGACCTCGGACTCGATCGGGTCACCGAGCCGCAGCTCGAACCTGCTGCCGAGCACGTCCCGCAGCCACGGCCGCATCTCCGACCATCGGTTGGTGGCGATCACCAGGTGGATGCCGAAGCCGAGCCCGCGGGTCGCCAGCTCGCTGAACTTGTCCTCCAGCTCCTCGTAGTCCTGGCGGATCGTGTACCAGCCGTCGACGACGAGGAACACGTCACCGTAGGGATCGATGTCGGTGAAGGTGCCTCGGCGGCGTGCCTTGCGGTAGTTCGCCATCGAGTCGATGTTGTGTTCTGAGAAGAGCTGTTCGCGGCGGGCGAGCAGGTTGCACATCTCCATCACCGTGCGGGTGACCTTGTCGCGGTCGAGCCGGGGCGCCAGACTGCCCATGTGCGGAAGCTTCGCCAGCGAGCTGAGTGTGCCGCCGAAGTCCAGGCAGTAGAACTGGATCTCGGCCGCGGTGTGGGTCAGCGCGAGTGAGCTGATCAGCGTCCGCAACAAGGTGCTCTTGCCGCTTTGCGGGCCGCCCGCGATGCCGATGTTGCCGTTGCCCGCCGCCAGTTCGGCGACCAGCAGCTCACGCCGCTGCTGCACGGGCAGGTCGACCAGGCCGACCGGAACGGTCAGCGTCGAGGCGTTGTATTCCCCGATCGGGCGCGGTCCGAGCTCGGGGTGGTCGACCAGCGGGGGAAGCAGCTGGTCCAGTGACGGCGGCACCTTCAGCGGCGGCAACCAGACCTGGTGGGCGAGCGGTCCGATGCCACGCAGCCGCGCGATCAGCACCTCCAGCATCGTCCCCTGCGATTCCTCGTCCGGTTCGGGCTCTTGCTCGGCCTTGGCCGGGACGCGGGGCGCGAGATACTCAGTGCCGAAGGGAACCAGCTGCTGTTCGATCTCGGAGCGACGGCGACGCTTGCCGGTCGGCGCGTGATACGGCCCCGAACAGTAGGCGCCCTTGAACCGGATCAGCGTCTGCGTGTCCGAGCGCAGGTAGCCGTTGCCGGGGTTGTTGGGCAGTTCGTAGGCGTCCGGGACGCCGAGCACGCTGCGGCTTTCCATGGCCGAAAAGGTCCGCAGGCCGATCCGGTAGGACAGGTGGCCTTCGATCTTGTGGATCCTGCCCTCGTCGAGCCGCTGCGAAGCCAGCAGCAGGTGGACGCCGAGGCTTCGGCCGAGCCGTCCGATCATCGCGAAGATCTCCACGAATTCCGGTTTGCTCGACAGCATCTCACTGAACTCGTCGACCACTACGAAGAGCGCGGGCATCGGCTCCAGAGGCGCACCCTGCGCGCGGGCGGCTTCGTAGTCGCGGCGTGAGGAGTAGTTGCCCGCCGCGCGGAGGTGTTCCTGGCGGCGGCTCAGCTCACCGGTCAGCGCGTCCTGCATCCGGTCGACGAGCTCGAGCTCGTGCTCGAGGTTGGTGATGACCGCCGACGTGTGCGGCAGCTCGTCGAAGCCGAGGAACGCCGCGCCACCCTTGAAGTCGACCAGCACCAGGTTGAGTTCCTCCGAGGAGTGGGTCGCCACCATCGACAGCACCAGCGTGCGCAGCAGCTCACTCTTGCCGGAACCGGTGGCGCCGATCAGCATCCCGTGCGGGCCCATCCCGCCCTCGGCGGCCTCCTTGATGTCCAGCTCGATCGGGCTGCCGGTGGAGGTCATGCCGATCGGCACCCGCAGCCGCTTGCGCGCGCTGGACCGGGCTCGGCGGTAGCTGACCGGGTCGAACGTGCGGAGGTCGCTGAGCCCGAGCAGGCTGGGCAGCTCGTAGTCGCTGGCGAGCGGCTCTTCGTTGTCTTGGGCCTCACCGACGCGGTAGCGGGCCAGAATCCTGGCGAGCGCGGCCGTCGCGTCGACGCTGAGCGAGTCGGCGTTGCAGAGCGGGGTGCCCGCCGGCTTGCCGAGCCGGTCGAAGGCGACGGTGCTGAGCCGGTCATCGGCGACTTCGAGGTACAGCGTGTGCGGGCGCTGCTGCCACGCCAGCGTTTCGGACAGGTCGAGGATGACGGTGTTACGGTAGCCCTCTTCGGAGATCCGGTGGTCTTCTGGCAGCGAGACGCCGTCCAGCACGATGACCACGAACGGTTCGGACGCGGAGAGCGGGCTTTCCGGCTCATAAGACGGGCGCCCGGTGAATTCGTTGCCACCGAGCAGGCGTTCCAGCTCGGTGATGCTGTCGGCGACCAGCCTGCGGGTGCCGGTCGCGTCCTGGGCGTCAAGATTCTGGTTGTGCGGCAGCCACTTCACCCAGTCCCAGTGCCAGCGGGCCTCGTCGGAGACGCACACCGCGATCCGTGCGTCGCCTGGGCCGTGCGCGGTGGCCAGCTGGGCGAGCATGGCCCTGGCCGCACCTCGCACGTCTCCCGGCTTACCGCGGACCTGGAGCCTGGCGAACCCTCGCAGGTAGACGGCGATCGGCGCGTCGTCCAAAGTGGAGTACGCGCGCAGGAACCGGCGCAGCGCGTGCGCCGCAAGCGGTTCCAGGTCCTCCAGTGGTTTCGAGTCCGGCGGAAGCAGCTTGGTCGAGCTGCGCTGCTTGCCGAGGCCGAGCCGGACCTCGCTGAAGTCCTCGTGCGTCGGGCGGCGCTCCCACAACCGGTAGCTCATCGCCATCGTCCACAGTGACCGCGGGTCCGGGTGGGTCCAGCGGGCGGCCTTCTGCTGAGTGGACAGTGCCGATCGCATCCGGCCGCGAAGCTGGCCGAGGTAGCGCACGTAGTCGCGCCGGTCACCGTGCAGCTTCTGCTTGTGGTCGACACCGGCGCGCAGCATCTGGGCCACCAGCATGCCGATGGCGGACAAGAGCATCAACCCGGCGCCGACATACGCCAGCGCACCGGAACCCGGCCGGACGAACATCAGGACCATCGCCAGGGAGCTCAGCGCCATCGGCGCGTAGAGCAGCACAGAGCTCACCCCGCCGCCGGTGTTCTCCGGGATGGCGGGTGGTGGCTGCAGCTCGATCTCGTCGCTGGGCGCGACGGGGCCGGGACGGCGCGCCTTACGACTGAATACCTCGGTTCCCACTGCTGCTCTCCCTTGGTGAAGGTTTTCCCTAGACGTTGTCTCTGACCAGCCATTCATCTGATGAATGTGGTCTTCGACCATTAGGTTCCGCGCCAGGGTGTTTGCCGCTTCGCCAGGAAGAATCCGGGGCTTCAATGGAAGAACGCACACAGCATCGCACAAATGTGCCGACAAGGCTAAGGTTCGTTCTCGGCGAGAAGGCGGTAGATGTCGCGCTTCCGGGCGACGTGCAATTGGTCGATCTGCTGCCGTCGGTATTGTCCCAATTCGGGGCCGAGTGGGTGGAACAGAGCGTCGACCACGAAGGCTGGGTCGCGCAACGACTCGGCGAGCCGCCGATGCCGGAGGACAAGTCGTTCACCGAGCTGAACCTGGTGGACGGCGAAACCGTCTACCTGCTGCCGCGCAGCGCGGAAATGGCCGCGCTCGACTACGACGACCTGGTCGACGGTGTGGCCGAACGGGTACGGGCCGACGCCGGCCAGTGGACCCCGGTCCGGACGCGCTGGATGCTCCGCGCGGCCACCGGTGTGGCGTTGTTCAGCGGGCTGGGTGCGTTGCTGGCAGGTGCCGGGGCGCCGTCCCTGTGGGTACTGCCGGTGTCGCTCGCGGTGGTGCTGCTGGTGTGCGCCGCCGCGGTGTCGCGGGCACTCGGCGCCGTCGTGGACGGGACCCTGCTCGCGGGTGTCGGGGTGATCTACGCCGGGACAGGCGGCTGGCTGGGCGCCATGGCCATCGATCCGCCGGGCGGGCCGGAGGTCTGGTCGGTGCTCGCCGGCGTGGCTGTGGTGGCGGCGATCGTGCTCAGCCTGGTCGCGGTGGCCGACGCCGCGCAGATCTTCGGTGGCGCGCTGGTGTTCGTGATCCTGCTGCTGATACCGGGAGTGATCTGGGCGGCCAGCTCGCATTCGGCGGCACACGCGGCCGCCATCGGGATCACGGTGAACCTGGTGCTCAGCCTGTTCGTGGCCGGTACCGCGTTCCGGCTCGGCGGCTTGAAGCTGCCGATGCTGCCGACTGACGCGGCCGAAGTGCGTGAGGACATCGATCCCGTTCCGCATCGGGTCGTGATCGAGCGAAGCGTCGTCGTGTTCGGGTACCTGAAGGCGATGTACGTCGGTTATGGCCTGGCTCAGACAGTGCTGCTGGTCACTCTGGTGCTGCCGAAGGGCAAGTGGGAGATGATCATGGCCGCCGTGGTGGCCGCGCTGTTGCTGCTGCGGTCAAGGCACTTGTCCGGCCTGCTGCCACGCTGGTCACTGCTCGTCCCCGCGTGCGCCGCGGTCGTGGCGATCCTGCTCCGCCAGGCGATCGGTGAACCGTTGCTCTTCCGGGTGTTGGTCGTGCTGGTTCCACTGCTGGTGGCCGGTGCGGGGCTGGCTGTGCTCAGCCGCTACCTGCCGAAGGCGCGGCTGCGGCCCTACTGGGGCCGGGCAGTGGACATTCTCGAGTACCTGTCGGCGATCGCCGTGATCCCGCTGTTGCTCGCGGTACTCGACGTGTACGCGGCGATTCGGGGGTTGAGCGGCTGATGCAGTCTCGCCGAGATCAGGTGCAGGCGTACTTCTTCGTGGTCGGCCGTCTGGTGGCGGGCCTGGTGCAGGGCAAACCCGACGTGCTCGAGCACCCGAACAAGCGATTCAACGGCGGCACAGTGTTGGGCGTGCTGCTGGCCGGCCTGCTGATGGCCATTTTCGGCATTTACGGGTTGTTCGTCCCCGGCGGTAACAACAGCTGGCGAGTGGACGGCACGATTGTGCTGGACGAGGGGTCCGGGGCCAGATACGTCTACGTCGGCGGTCAGTTGCGACCGGTGCTGAACATGGCATCCGCGTTGCTCGCGGTCGGCCAGAATTCGAAGCTGGCCTCGGTCAGCCAGAGTTCGCTGACCGGTGTTCCGGTCGGGACGCCGATCGGGATTCCGGGCGCGCCGGACGGAATGCCGTCGGCGGGAAAGCTCAACGCCGGCAACTGGACGGTGTGCGCGCGACCGGCCGACGGCCTGACCGTGTCAAGTGCGGCGACGGTCACCCTGCGTCTCGACCAGCCGGGCGGGGTGGCGATCCCGGCCGAGCAGGGCCTGGTCGTGTCCACTCCGGACGGAGCGGCCTACCTGGTGTGGCGGGGAAACCGCCACCGGATCGCCGACATGGTCACCCAGGAGGCGCTGGGTTACGACACCGGCAGGGCAGTGCGCGTCTCGCCGGCGTGGTTGAACGTGATTCCCGCTGGCGCAGACCTGAAGCCGCCGTCCATCCCCGGCATCGGTGGCGTCGGCCCGGCCGTCGGCGGGCAGCCGGGGCGGGTCGGCCAGGTGTACGAGGTGCGCAATCCCGCGATCACGTCCGATCAGTTCTACGTGCTCACCGGCAGCGGGCTGCTGCCGATCAGTCATACCGTCGGGGCGATGCTGCTGGCCGCGCCGTCCACAAGGGACGCATATCCCGGTGACCAGGTGCGCCCGATACTGGTGGGGCCCGGCGCTCTCGCCGGGGTGGCGATGGTCGGTGGCGAAGCACACGCGACCGACCTGCCGCCGACACCGCCCGCCATCGCCGACCTCGGGGTGGGCATGGAGCCGTGTATGAGCTTCGACCTGCAGGCGGACGGCGGCCACGTCGGCACACTGGTGGCGCTCGCGCGCGCCTCCGAGAACCAGGCGGTGGCACCGGCAGGCAAACAGGTCGCCGGTGCCACCGCTGATCAGATCGTCGTCCCGGCCGGTGGAGGGGCGCTGGTCAGTTCCTGGCCGGTGCCCGGCGCGGCTCCGGGAACGGAGTATCTGGTCACGGATCTCGGCGTGAAGTACCCGCTCGCCGATGATTCCGTGGCGGCCTCGCTTGGTTACGGAAGTGTGTCCGGAAAGCGCATTTCCCCCGTTTTGCTCAACCTTCTTCCCACCGGACCCGCGCTGGATCCGGCCGCGGCTTTGACCAGCCGGTTGGTGGGTTCCTGACCTGTGGGGGGTCCCCGTGAGGGATAACCCTGGGTTGGAGACCAGGAACCGAGTTCGGGTGAAAACGACCCCGGTTAAGAACTCTAATTAAAGACACCGTCGCTCCTTGAGAGTTACAGCGCCGGGGCGCGGCTACTCGAAGAACCACACAGGAGGAACTGGAATGTCCGACCAAACAACGCTTACACCGGCTGACGTATCGGCGATGGCCAAGAGGCACACCTCGACGGCGGAGAGCATCTCCAACCAGCAGAAGACCCTTGACGGCAACATCCAGACGCTGACCTCAATCAACAAGGGCGCCATGATGACCAAGCTGACCAGCGTGCACACGGACTGGAACACCAACACCACCAAGATCGTCGACACCCTTCGTGAGATGGCTACCACCCTGGACAGCGTCGCGCAGCGTCTCCAGTCGCAGGACGAGGAAAGCTCCAGCGGCCTGTGATCTTGGCCCCCTGTATCTGATCGCTTGAATACCTCATAGGAGAAGATCGTGACAACCGGACAGATCAAGTACCAGTACAGCGCCCTCGACGATGGCGTGAACCAGATGCGCAAGGTCAACAGCAACATCGAGCACGACGTCACGCAGCTGACCAACGACGTCAAGAAGTTGCTGGGTGACTTCATGGGTGCCTCGTCGCAGAGCTATGACACGAAGGCCAAAACGATCAAGCAGAACCTGAACGAGAGCAACGCCAAGCTCAACACGCTGTCCGGGAACGTGGCTAAGGGAGCCAGCAACATGAGCACCACCGACAGCCGCGAAGCCGGCCGGTTCTGATGAACCTGCGGGGTGGCGCCGGAAAGCCCCGGCGTCCGGTGTCCACCCCGCCTGCTTTGCCCGATGATCCGCCCGTCCCCGCACTATTTTTGATCGAAAGGCGTGAGCCATGACCGATAGCGGAAACCATACCTACGTCGACCCGCAGTCCGTGCGTTCCAGCGCGGATCATATCGGTGGGCTGATGGACGACATGCAGCCGTTCTACACGCTCGGCCAGTCCGACACGCAGGCCGGGAACTTCGAAACGGCGACGTGGCTGCAGCAGCTTGTCCGCGACCGCCAGACCGGCGTGCTCCAGCACGCGATCGACGTGAAGCTGGTGTGCAGGGACATCCAGGACAGCCTGCACCAGATCACCACCACGTTCGAGGAGACCGACCAGCACAACTCGGAGAACCTGGAACGGGATCTCTACCACGATGTGAACCTCCTGAAGATCGATGCCTACAACTCAGGCGAGAACGCGAAAGGCTTCGCGAAGCCGGGCCCGGGTACGGAGGCCTCCCCGCGGTACGACTCGGTCCCCCTCATCCCTGGCATGTAGTCCCCGGTACCCGCTATTCCCGAGTCAGGTAGACCGCCAGCGCCCGCGTGGGCCTGGCGGTTTACCCGGCTCATGGGTGAAGGCAGCAGCACACAGCGACGCGCGCAGGTTTCGGAACTGGAAGTAACGAGGAAGATTCGGTATGACGGTCCCGAATGAATTCACCGGCATCGGACCTGGCAGGATGAGCGGGCCCGCCTCAGACACCGCTCCAATCGGCTTTGACCCTTACTACGACGGGCCACGCAGCACGTCCGGTGCCGGGCAGCGCGGTGGGACTGGTGCCAGGCAGGGTGGTGGGACCGGCGCCGGTTCGCAGAGCAGCAGTGCTCCCGCGCTGAATGTCGACGGTATCCGGACCATCGCTCAGTTCAAGAGCGCCGCGGGCTCCGCACTCGACGCGGGCGCCGCGGAATCCTGGACCCGGCTCGGCAGCGCGTTCCAGGCATCGCTCGACCGGCTTTCCCAGTTCCAGCAGGGGTTTTCTGCCGAGGCCAAGACGCTGACCCTCTCCTTCCAGGGGTCGGCGGGTGATGCGTTCCAGAGTTTCGCCACCGATTCGGTGCTCAAGCGGAGCCAAGCGGTCAGCAGTTCGATCGCGGGCTACCCCCAGGCAATGAACGGGATCGGCAAGTCGATCTCCTTCTTCCAGGCGAAGACGGCCGAGATCCAGGCCGAGTTCGCGGCCCGCGTGGCGGTGCTTGCCGCGAAGGTCGTCAGTGTGCTGGCCCTGGCCGCGAAGGCAGGTCTCGAGGTCGACGGCGCGGATTTGATGAAGACCGTCGTCCAGAAGGAAGTCGATGGCCGCGTGATGCCGGAGCTTCGGCGTGCGCTGCTCGACCTGGCTTCTTCTTACCAGAGCAACGGAGGTGGCCTCACCGCCTTCGACGCGCGTTCCATGCAGCCGCCCAAGGGGTCCGGCGCACACAAGGGGAACGGTGGTACCGGCGGCGGTAGGGGTGGTGACACCGGGGGTAAGGGTGGTGACACCGGCGGCGGCAAAGGTGGTGACACCGGGGGTAAGGGTGGTGACACCGGCGGGGGTTCAACCGACAGCGAGACTCAGAAGAATGCGAAGAAAGACGCGAAGGACGCCGCGGACCGGGCAATCGACGAGCTGATCAAGAAGAGTCCACCCGAAGGCAGTTCGAGGGAAGCCGATGCCCGCCGCGCCGCGCTCAAGGACGCGAAGGACGCCGTGGACAAGGCGCTCGGCGACGAGTCCAAAGGTGACGGTAAGACCGGCGATGGATCCCCCACGGATGCCGCCAGGCAGAAGGCGCTGGAGGACGCCAAGAAGGCGGCTGGCGAGGCGATCGACAAGCTGAAGAAGCCCGATGAGTCGGGCACCGGCGCAGGTGATCCCAAGGCCGAGGTCGTCGGTGGCACTGGTGGCGGGACCGGCGGGAAGTCGAGCGCGGACGCGGAACGGCAGAAGGCGCTGGACGACGCCAAGAAGGCGGCTGGCGAGGCGATCGACAAGCTGAAGAACCCCGATGACTCCGGCACCGGTACAGGCGATGGCAAGGGCACGGGTGAGGGCACCGGCGGTGGCACTGGTGGCGGGACCGGCGGGAAGTCGAGCGCGGACGCGGAACGGCAGAAGGCGCTCGACGACGCGAAGAAGACCGCTGGCGAGGCGATCGACAAGCTGAAGAACGGTGGCGACACCAAGGACGGCGCTTCGGGCGGCGGGATCTCCACCACCGGTGGACCCGGCGAGGAGGGCGGCAAGACCGGCACCGGTCAGGACGAGGCTCGCCAGAAGGCGCTCGACGACGCGAAGAAGGCCGCACAAGACGCGATCGACGGTCTCAGCGGTGATGGTAAGGACGGGTCCGGTGATGAGTCGAAAACGGGCGCCGGCTCTGGGGGCGGGACCGGCACCGGCGACTCTGGCTACGGTGGCAAGTCCGGAACCGGAGGCAGCGAGAAGTCCGCGGACCCGACTCGTCAGCAGGCCATGGAGGATGCCAAGAAGGCCGCCCAGGGCGCGATCGACGCCTTGAAGGGTGGGGCCGGCAGCGGTGACCCGGGTGGCTCCGGTTCCGGCTCGGGTTCCGGTGGCGCCGACAGAGGCCAGGGTGGAACCGGTTCGGGGTCCACAGTGGACCCTGCGCGCCAGCAGGCATTGACGGAAGCGAAGAAGGCGGCGCAAGAAGCGATCGACGCGCTGAAGCAAGGGGCCGACCCTGCCCGCCAGCAAGCCTTGGAAGAGGCGAAGAAGGCGGTCGGCGGTGCGCTCGACAGCATGATGAAGGCAGGCGACACTTCGGGCGGTGGCGGTTCCATACCGACTGCCTCCTCCATCGGACCTGACACCTCCGGCGCGCAGAAGGCGGCCAAGAGCGCGATCGACGCGTTGAAGGGTGGCGGCCTGGGCGACGGCAAGTCGTCGGGTTCTGGTGGTGGTACTGGTTCGGGTACTGGTTCGGGGCCGGATACTTCGGCGCAGCAGCGGGAGGCGCAGAAGGCGGCTCAGAGTGCGATTGACGCGCTCAAGGGCGGGGGTCTTGGTGGGGGTGGTGATCCTTCGTCGGGTGGTGGCGGTGGTAAGCCGTCGACGGCTTCGTTGGGTGCTCCCAGTGGTGGTGGTACTGGTTCGGGGCCGGATACTTCGGCGCAGCAGCGGGAGGCGCAGAAGGCGGCTCAGAGTGCGATTGACGCGCTCAAGGGTGGCGGTCTCGGTGGGGGTGGTGATCCTTCGTCGGGTGGTGGCGGTGGTAAGCCGTCGACGGCTTCGTTGGGTGCTCCCAGTGGTGGTGGTACTGGTTCGGGAAGTGGTTCGGGGCCGGATACTTCGGCGCAGCAGCGGGAGGCGCAGAAGGCGGCTCAGAGTGCGATTGACGCGCTCAAGGGTGGCGGTCTCGGTGGGGG
>NZ_JBHWEB010000172.1:11300-14933 GCF_042734395.1 Amycolatopsis sp. NPDC059657
GTGGTGATCCTTCGTCGGGTGGTGGCGGTGGTGGTAGGCCGTCGTCGACGGCTTCGTTGGGTGCTCCTGGTTCGATGCCGGATACCTCCGGGCAGCAGCGGGAGGCGCAGCGGGCAGCTCAGGAGGCGATCGACGCGCTCAGGGGCGGCGGCCCAGGCGGCCCCAGCGTCTCGGCCCCCACGCTGTCCAATTTCCTCTCTGGTGAGCACGGCGGTACCGGTGGTGGTACGGGCGGCAAGCCGGGCGGTGGCGGTGTCGGGCCCCTGCCCAAGTTCGGCGGTTCGGGGTTGGACGGCATGCCGGTCGGCACGGGCACGGCGGCCCTTTCCGCGGAATCCGTGGCGCGGCAGCAGGGTTACCAGGTTCCTGGCGCCGGCGGCCCGTCGACCACCTCCGGTGGAGGCCGCACCGGCGCTGGTGGCATGACCGCCGGTGAAGGTATGGGCGGAGTCCCGCCGATGATGGGCGGTGGCGCGGGTGGTGCCGGGATGGGTGGCGGCCAGCCGAACAAGGAACGGGAGCGGAACACCTGGCTGCAGAGCGAAAAGAAGGACTGGCAGGAAGAAGACGACTGTGGTGCCGCGCCGTCGACGCTCGGAAAGGGCTGATTCATGGCTACCCAGGATTCCGCACCGTCGACGGCCGCCAACCCGGCGCAAACCCTCGAGCAGGTGCTCGCCCAGGTGTCGACGGCGGACCCGCAGACCTTCTACCAGGAGGCGCAACGCTTCGAACAGGCCGCGAGCAGGCTGCACGACGTGCAGGGCCAGATGGACAAACACCGCCGCGACCTCGCGGAGGCCTGGTATCGCGGTGACAAGCAGCGGCACGACCGGCTGGACCGGTTGATCCGGCATGTCGAAGGTGTCGTCGGCGGCATCCAAAACCCTGGTTACCCCCGGTTGCTCCGGCAGATCGGCGACGCGATCTCGGACACCAAGCAGCGGCTGGCCGACCTGAAGGACGGCAAGGGCAGCGCGGAGGACGACAAAGCGCGCGGCGACATCGACAAACGGGCCACCACGCTGCTGGCCGAACTGTCCACTTTGTACCGTCAGCTGGGCGGGCAGCTGGTGGCGCTGCCGCACCGCGCCGACACCACCCAGCTTGGCATGGGGGAACCAGGTGCGAGGACCGGCGCGGGCTCGGGTGGAGCCGTGCCCGTGGTCTTCGTGTCGCGCACCGCACAGCCGGCTGGGGAAACCAGCACGATGGTCGGAACCCCAGTCGTGGGTACGGGGACGGGCATCCTCGTGAAGAGCGCGACGGTGGCGGGAATGCCCGTGCACGGTGCGGGAGCCGGACCGTTCGTGCAGGGGGCGGGAACACCCGCTCGGGGCGGCGGGACCGGCACCTTCACGACCGCGGGTGTCGGGCAGGCTCGGCAGCTGGGCTTTGGTCAGGGACAGGCACAGTCTGTTTCGGACGGTTCAGTGCCTCTTGTGGACGGTTCAGTGCCTCCGCCGGCGACGGCGACTCCTTTCGCTCGGTTCTCCCAGTTCGCAGGCTGCCCCCTGCATGGCGGCGGTTCCGTGCAGGGCGGCAAGGCCGGTCAGGTCGCAGGCCTTGCCGGGCGCGTGAGCGTGTTCGCCCAGAGCGACACGGGGAAGCCCGCCGTGCTCGGCCGGACGGCCAGCCGCCTCGCCGGTGGCTTCACGCTGGACGTGGCCAAGCAGTCGAAGGAAAACAGCCAGGCCCTGCCCGCCACCACTGGCGGCGGTAACTCGAACCGGTACGAATTGCCTGATATTTCCGCGCCGGCCAAGCTGCAAGCTCAACCCACCTTCGCCACGACCGCGGCCATGCCGGTGACGGTCAGCGCCGCGGCCGCCGGTCCGATCGCTCAGCCGGGTGGCGGAAGTCCGGCGTATCAGCAGGTAACCAGTGCGGCGGCTGGTCTACTGGGTGGGGGCCCGGCGCCCGGTGGCCCCATGCCGGGTGGATCGGTGCCGGGCCCGCCCGCGAGCGGTGCGAGTTCGAATGGGCTGACGTTGAGCGATCTGACCGGCAGCGGCCCCACGGCCGCCGGTCCTGCCCCGAGCAGCCCGGCGTCCGCCGGCGTGCCCACGACGGCGCAGCCGCCCGCTCCGGCCCACGGTGCGGTCTTGGGGCAGGCGCCTGCCTCGACGTCGGTTCAGATGACGGGCACGCCGGGTATCACGGGCGTGACTCCGCCGCAGCCGTCGTCGTACCCGGCGCAAACCACGCTTCAGGCGTCGATCCCGACACAGGTACGGCCGGTCATGGCGCTCGGCGCGGAACATCTGCAGCTGGCCGCGGCGGTCTCGCCTGGTTCGTCGGGCATGCCGCTGGGCGCGTTCACCGCGAGCTCGAACCTCGCGCCGTCCGGCATGTCCGCGGGAGGCCCGATGCAGTCGGCGGCGAACGTCTTGCCCGCAGGCCCGCACGGCGTGTTGGGGGCAGGGCCGCGCACGGACGGTGTCTGGATGCGGGCCGACCCCGGTTGTTGGATCTCGCTTCCGGTCGCAGCAGCGCGGCTGGGCAGGGACGATACGGCTGAAACCACCGCCGGTACCTGGTCTGGTACGGAGCGTTACAACGAATACGGGAAGGAAGGACGATGACCGACTGGACTGACCAGTACAAGTCCTTGGAAGAAGCCAACGAGGCCGCGCTGGCCTCGCTCGAGCGCGAACAGCGCAAGCTGTCGGACATCACCAAGACCATGTCCGAGGCGACCACCACGGTGAAGGCCAAGGACCGGTCGCTGACCGTCGACTTCGACGGCAGGGGGGAGATCACCGCAATCAACTTCCACGGCACGAAGTATCGGGGCATGGCTCCCGCCGAGCTCAGCCACGTGTTGATGGAGACCATTCAGAGTGGTCGCGCGCAGTGTCTGCAGAAACTGGCGGATGTGATGGGGGAGGACATTCTGCCCGGCGTGAATTTCGCTGACCTGGCGAGTGGGCGGATGAATGCCGAAGAGATTCTCGACAAGGTGGTGTCGCCATTCCTTGGCGACACCTACGGCGACGGGATTCTCGGCCGGAAATCCAAAGATTAAGAAAGGTGCATGTCATGTCCGATGCGGAAACTAAAATCGATCTCGATGCGGCAAGGCTGGAGAACGCGCGCCTCAGGGAGCTGGGTACCCACTTCGCGGAGTCGGTGGACAGGTTGCGGTTGGCCGCGCAGCGATACGACGGCTGCTGGGGTGGTGACAAGTTCGGCCAGGCCTTCGCCACGGGGTATGTGCCGAATTCCAAGACGACGTTGGAAAACGTCACTACCTTCGGCAAGAATGTGGGAGGAACCGCCGAGCAGATCGAGCAGGCGCTCACGGAGTTCGAGAAGGTCGATCAGGGTAACGCCAATAATCTGTGAGTTCGTGAGCCTGACAGTGCTGTAACCGTCGAAAAGGATTCCATTGGTCACGCATCTGCCGCATGGCCTCCAGAAGTTGCTGGAGGTTACTGTTGGCATGCCTTGGCCTGAGGGTTCTGAGGATGATTTGTGGCATCTGGCGTCGGCGTGGGATGCTTTCGGTGGGGAATTGGATTTGTTGGCGGAGGGCCTCGTTGTGGAGGCGAGGAATTTCGCTGGGGTTATTGAGGGTAAGACGGGGGATGGGCTTAATAAGCTGCTTGCTGTTGATATGCATGACAGTGC
>NZ_JBHWEB010000173.1:0-5943 GCF_042734395.1 Amycolatopsis sp. NPDC059657
TGGTTGTTGTGTATTAGACCCCGCCACGCCGGCCCCCCCGGGGGGGGGGGGGGGGGGGTGGGGGGGGGGGGGGGGGGGGGGGGGGGGGGGGCCCCCCCCCCCGCCACGTCAGTGTTTCAAGCATGCTTGAAAAGGCAGGAGACTTTGTAAAGTTTCTTGCTTATCGTGTGCGCTTCTCGTTACGTTCATTGTCACGTGGAATTGGCCAAGTCTCTGCGAACTGTTGTCTGCTGACAGGAGATTCGACGATGAAAGCGATGAAGAAAGCGGCGATGCTCGGCGTCGCCGTCTCGATGGCGAGTGTTTTCGGCGGTTTCGCTCCGGCGAGCGCGGACGTGTCCATTCAAGGCAGTGCCGGGCTGTACGACAATATCGACTGGAACCCCGATCAGGGGCAGCTGGGCATCTCCGGCGCCGCGAACCAGTGCGTCGACATTCCCGCCCACTTCCGGAACCGGACGTCCTCGTTCGTGATCAGTGGTGGCCGCGAGCTGATCCTCTACGACAACCCAGGATGCAGTGTCGGCATCGGCCGCTGGGACCGGTCGCAGCTGAACCTGAACGTCCAGGGCGCCGGTGACCGTGCCGAGTCGTTCCGTTTCCTGTAAATGAAATGCCCGGGTGGCGCCACCCGGGCATTTCTTACACGAGGACGCTGAGACAGGTCACGCAGCCTTCGAGTTTCTCGAATTCGCTGATTTCGACCGTGTGCACTTCGAATCCGAGATCGGTCAGATAATCGGCCGTGCGCGGCGCGCTCGCGCTGATCAGCACAGCGTCACCGCCGAGCAGCACGACATGGCAACCGCCTTCTTCCGTCACCGGCCGGAACGCGGGGAAAACGCCGGGTTCGAGATGCTCGGGCAATGCGACGAAAGTGCCGTCCGGCAACGCCGTGACGGCCGACTTCAAATGCAGCACGCCGCGCAGCGCGACCGGGACCACCGTCCGGCCGAGCGGCGTCACGAGCGCGCGCAGCTGCCGGATGGCGTCCGCGTTGGTGCGGCCGCCGCGCCCGACGTAGATCGCGGCGCCGACCTGGAGCACGTCGCCGCCGTCGAGGGTGCCGGGTCCGTCGATGAACGCGATCCGCAGGCCGAGGTCCCGCGCCGCGCGTTCGGCGCCCGCTCGCTCGCCGCGCCGCTCCGGCGCACCCGACCGGGGCAGGATCGCCAGGTCCTCGCACACGACGAGGGCGTCTTCGATGAAGACCGAGTCGGGATGCTCCTCGGCGGCGTCGACGTCGCGGACGTCCCAGCCGGACGCGGCCAGCGTGGCGCGGTAGGCGTCATGCTGCTTGATCGCCAGGCCGAAGTCGACCGGCACGCGATCGATGTGCGTGACCAGCCCCTCGGCGAGCCGGGTGCTGGGGCGGCGCACCAGCGCGATGCCGGTCATGACGCGAACTCCGGGATCAGCTCGCCGATCAGGCGCATGCTCTTCATGACCTGATCATGCGGCAGCGCGCCGACCTGGTGGAAGCACATCAGCCGATCGACACCGAGATCCGCGTACGCGCGCAGCTTCTTCCGGCAGGTGTCCTGGCTGCCGACGATCAGCGAGTCCTGCTGGTTCAGCGCCTCGAAGATCTCCTCGTCCGGCACCTCCTCGCCCTCCAGCAGCCTGCCGATGACGAGCTGCGCCTCGGTCGGCGCCGCGGTGAGGTCGTCGCGGACGAACTGACCGGTGAGGTTCGCCGGGTCCTTCATCGCCTCCTCGCCGCGCGCCATCGCCTCCAGGAACATGGTCTTGGCGTCGAAGAAGGTCAACGCCTTCACCGTGTACCAGGCCGCCGCCGTCGCCGCGCCGTGGCGCATCGCTTCTTCGTCGGTGTCGGCGCAGTGCACGAACGTGAAGAAGGCGACCTGGTCGTTCTGGAAGGCGCCGACCGGGTTCCGGCACGCGGCGGACGCGTCACGGTAGAGACCGATCAGGCGGCGAACCCGTTCCAGCGGCTCCCACAGCGTGGTCCCGAGCACGCCCACGCCGCGCCTGCCCGCTTCCTCGAAAGCGGGCGGGCTGGCGGCGGCCTGCCACAGCGGCGGGTGTGGCGATTGGACGGGCTTGGGGCGCACCGGCACGTCGCGGATGTCGAAGAACTCGCTCTGGTAGGAGAAAAGCTCGTCGGTCCACATGCGCGGCACCATCTCGAACGCCTGCTGTGTCTGCGTGCGCGCGTCGGCAGGGTCGATGCCGAACAGCCGCCACTCCGGGATGGTCGAGCGGGTCAGTCCCATCTCGAGTCGCCCGTTGCTCAGGTGGTCGAGCGTGGCCGCGCGCTCGGCGATACGGATCGGATGATTGAACTTGGCCGGTGCGAGCACGGCCGAATGGCCGAGCCTGATCCGGTTCGTCTGCTGGGAGATGGCGGCGAGCAGCAGCTCGGGCGCCGACGACAGGCTGAACTCGTCCGCGCCGTGGTGCTCGACCTGCCACCAGCAGCCATAGCCGAGTTCATCGGCCAGCTTCGCCTGTTCGATGGCCTGCGTGAAGCGGGCGTGCTCCTGCGCGGCCTGTCTCGGTCCGGGGTCCTGGATCTCGGTGAAGACGTCAAATTCCACCGCTCGAATCTAGGTCGGCGAACGCGGGCGCGGCACCGCCAAAACGTCGACGTCCCGGCGACCGGCACGTCATATATCAGATGTTTGCTGACCGAGTACAGGTTTACGAATGCACTGATCAGGTATTCGTTGTTGACGAGACACCAATAGGGCGACTAAACATCGGATGTGTGGCCCGGCTCGATCACCCGCCGTCATCGAGCCGGGTCGCGAACCCGGCGATCCAGCGGCGCTGCCCCGGTGTCTCGACCGCGCGCGGGCGGTAGTGCTCCCGCGTCCACGCGAGCGCGTCATCGGCGGGATGCCCGGCGAGGATCGCCATGCACGCGATCACGGTCCCGGTCCGTCCCGTGCCGCCTTCGCAGGCCACTTCGATGTGCCGACCGGAGCGCGCGAGTTCGTAAGCGTGCTTGATGGCGGAGGTCGCCGCCGCGTCGTCACGCGGGACGCGGAAATCGGGCCAGTCGATCCAGTCGGCAGGCCAGTCCGGGCGCCACGCCGGACGCCGCCTGAACCGTCGCGGCAGATCGGGGTCGCGGCCCAAGTAGAGGCCGTAGTCGGGGAGCGGGCCGGTGGGAAACGTCTCGCGCCGTCCCCTGCCGCGGACCAGCGTTCCGTCGGGAAGCGCGATCGCGCCGGTGAGCGTCATGCTTCGATCTTGCCCGAACGCCGGGGTCGTGAGTGGTATGACCGGTTAGAACCGGCCATACCACTCACGACCTCAGTTGTTGTTGATGAAGGTGCGGGCCAGCTGTTCGCCGGTCGTGGTCGCCTTGGTGTGGTCTTCGATGGGGGAGATCTTGGAGTTCTTGAAGTAGATGTAGGTGACGCCGGAGTCGGTGCCGCCGTTGCTGGGGTCGGGGTTGATGCCCAGCGCCTTGGCCGTGGCGTACGAGGCCTCGCCGATGATCGAACTCGGCCCGGTGTCGCCGACCACGGCGTAGAGCACTTGGTTGTTGTAGATCACCGCGACGACACCGCCGCCCTGGATGCCGAACTTCGTGTAGTCCCAGGTGCTGCTGGAGCTGGGCACGACCACGTACGGCAGCGTCGCCGCGTTGAGCGGCTTGCCGTCGGACTGGTGGAACGCGGTGTCCGGCTGGAAGCAGCAGTCGGTGTTCTCGTTGCACTGCGAGGTGCGCTGGCCGTCGCAGTCGATGTCCATGTCGGCCTTGTAGAACACGGCGCCGTTCTTCCCGCACACCGGGATCGTCCTGGCGGTCTCACTGTCCGTTTTGTACAGGCCGTTGGAGATCTGGCTGCAGGAGGTGACCTTCGCGAGCAGTTCGGCCGCGGTCGGCGCGCCCGTTCCCGGCGGGCCGGGATCGCCGGCGTCGGTGACGGTGAGCTCGTCGACGTTCGGGCCGCCGTTGGCCGTGGTGGCGGTGGCGCGCACGGTGTGCGTGCCCGCGGTCAAGGTGGCGGTGACGGACGCGGTGGTCCAGTTGGTCCAGGCGCCGGTGCCCGCGAAGGACGGGGTCGCGGCGGTGGTGCCGTCGATGGCGATCGTCATCGGCCGGTTGGCCGTGGTGCCGTTCGCGTACCTGAACACGAGCGAGGTGCTGCCTGCGGCGACGGTGATCGACCACTGGACCGCCGAGCCGGTCACGTTGTCGTAGTTGACGAATCCGGTGCCGGTGAAGCCTGCGTGGTTGGCCTCGACCACGCCGCTGGTGATGGTGGCGTTCTCGGCCTGGTAGGTGGTCGTCGCCGCGGTCGCGGATGCCGCTGGCAGTACGAGACAGCTGCCGGCAACCGCGATCGCCATGGCGACGACCCGGAATCTGCGCATATCAGCCTCCGACGGTTAGGAAAGTTTACTAACGAAGAAACGTTAGGTTCGCGCCTCGCTGTGCGTCAATACCGCACCGATGATCCTTTGTGGAAACGGATTTCCCGGACAATTCACGGCAAGGGTGACGAGCCTTCCCCGCGAGGCCGTTTCGTAGTTAGCTGCGATCATGGCGTTGACGGCAGTGGAGCTCGCGCAAGCGGTGCGTGCGAAGGAAATCGACCCGGTCGGAGTCACCAAGGAGACACTGGCGCGGATAGCGGCGGCGGACGGGCTGGTCGGCGCGTTCCGCAAAGTGCGTGCCGAGGAGGCGCTGGCGGAGGCCGCATTGCTCGCTCAGCGGGACGATTTGGCCGATTTGCCGCTGGCCGGGGTGCCGGTCGCGGTGAAGGACGTTTCCGAAATAGGCGGCGAATACGTCGAATGGGGCTCGGCTGCGGGTGGCCGCGAGCCCGCGGCAGCCGATGACGTGATCGTCCGCCGCCTGCGCCGCGCGGGCGCGGTGATCGTCGGCATCGCGCGTGTGCCCGAACTGTGCGTCTGGCCGTTCAGCGACACCGCCGACGGCGTCGCCCGCAATCCATGGGATCCCTCGCGCACGCCGGGCGGCTCGTCCGGCGGGAGCGCGGCCGCCGTGGCGGCGGGCCTGGTACCGATCGCGCACGGCAGCGACGGACTCGGCTCGATCCGGCTGCCCGCGGCGATGTGCGGCCTCGTCGGCGTCAAACCCGGCTACGGCGTGATCTCCACGCCCGGCGACGCCGGCTGGTTCGGCAT
Source organism: Amycolatopsis sp. NPDC059657 (assembly GCF_042734395.1). NCBI lineage: Bacteria > Bacillati > Actinomycetota > Actinomycetes > Pseudonocardiales > Pseudonocardiaceae > Amycolatopsis > Amycolatopsis sp. NPDC059657. The sequence goes on from NZ_JBHWEB010000173.1 coordinate 5,131, forward strand.
GTCGACGCACGGCCCGCTCGCCACGACCGTCGCCGACGCGGCGCTGCTGCTGTCGGTGCTCGCGGACGACCCGTCGCTGGCGGAGGTCAAGCCACCCCGCGATCTCCGGATCGCTTTGTCGACGCGGGTTCCGCTGACCCGCGCGCCGGTCCCGCGTCAGCTGACGGCCCCGGTCGACGAGATCGGCAAGCTGCTCTCCGCCGCTGGTCACACCGTCGAGCACGCGACGCCTCGCTATGGCGTCGCGGCTGTCGGCGGCATCCTCGCGCGCTGGTTCGCTGGTCCGCACCTGCAGTCCCACGACTTCGATCCGGCCAAGCTGCAGCGGCGCACGCGCACCCACCTGCGCCTCGGTCGCGCGATGGTCCGCGCGGGCCGCATTCGCGAAGAGACCAAGTTCAACTGGCTCACCCGCGCGGAGGAGTTCTTCGCGTCACACGACATCCTGGTGACCCCGGTCTTGGCGACGCTTCCGCCGCGCGCCCGCCGCTGGCACGAGCAAAGCTGGCTCGCCAACGCGATCCCGGCGATGCGCGTCGCGCCGTTCGCGGGACTGTGGAACCTGGCGGGCTACCCGGCGATGTCGATCCCGGCGGGACGTCACACGTCCGGCCTGCCGCTGGGGGTGCAGCTCGTGGCCGCGCCCGGCGGGGAAGCCCGCCTGCTGGGCATCGCGGCGCAGATCGAGTCACGCAAGCCTTGGCCCAGGACCAAGGAGTCGTGAGTGGTATGGCCGGGTTGACTGCCACCAGGGAAGACACCCACGCTGTCGGCGTGTGGGGGCGGGCGGGCGGGGGGGGCGCATGGGGAGAG
>NZ_JBHWEB010000173.1:5953-14795 GCF_042734395.1 Amycolatopsis sp. NPDC059657
GGGCCGGGGGCCCCTCACCTCCACCCCAACCCTCCGCCCCCCCCCCTTGTTGTGTTATGTGTTGGGGCCTTACACCCCCCCCACCCCCACTCACGACCCTTTATGCCTTGGCGGGCTCGGGAGCCGGCTTGTGGCCGTTCGTCTTGGGTTCCGGTGACGGCTTGGGCTTCTCCGGCTGCTTGACCGGCTCGGCGCCGACCAGCTTCGAGTTGGCCGCGATGGCGGCCTCTTCCTTCAGCGGCTGGAGCGTCGCTTCGCTCTGCTTGAGGACCTCGTCGGCTTCGCGCAGGCTCGCGCGGGCCTTTTCGCGGAGCTCGGCGAGGCGCTCGACCTTGCGGGCGGCGGCGTTGGTCGTCTGAGCGGCCGACGTCGTCGCCTCGTCGACGCGGCGCTTGGCCTCCGCGGTGGCTTCGTCGATACGGCGCTTCGCTTCGGCTGTCGCCTCCGCGATGCGCCGCTCCGCCTGGTTCTTGCTCGCCGTGCTCTGGTCGGCGATGTGCTTTTCGAGCGCGGCACGCTGCGCGGCCATCGACGCCTCGAACTCGGCCTCGATCTTGCGGCGCTTCGCCTCGGCGGCGTTGTCCAGCTCCTCGCGGCGCTGCGCGGCTTCGAGCGTGACCTTCTTGACCTCGGCGCGGGTGCTGGTCAGCGCGGCCTCGTGCTCGCTGTGCAGCGCGTCGGCATGCACCTCGAGCGCCTCGACCAGCTTCGTGTAGCGGTCACGGAGCTTGGTCGACGCCTGCGTCGACTCGGCCCAGGTCTTCTCCGCCGCCGACTGCGCGCGGGTGGTGATCTCCTCCGCGCGCGCCTGCGCGAGCTGCACGGTGCGCTGCATGCGCTCGTCGAGATCCTCGAGCCGCTCCGGCGGCTTCATGAGCTCTTCGATGCGGGAAGTCGCCTTGGCCAATTCGCGTCTGGCGTTTTCCAGCTCACGCGACAAAGTGCTCGCCTGCGCCATCGCGGCATCCCGATCGGTGACGATCCGCCGCAGATGCGCTTCGAGGTGATCCAGGTACTGACGGACCTCGTTTCGGTCGAATCCTTGCCACGCGTGTGCGTATTCGCGGCGTAGCGGAAGCAGGCCGTTGTCGCGCTCGGAAACCATGGCGACGACGGTACCTGCGCACCCGCTGTTATCGGCCACAGGCATGGGTAAATAGGACCCGGTTTTCACCCGCTCCAGGAAACCGTCGCCTGTTCGGCCGCATCACCGATCGCTCTGTGTTACCTGCGTCACCAGTGGAAGCCACGGCTCAGCCTGGCGAGCGCCTGTGCCGCCTTGGACAGGTGCATTTCGCCGCGCCCGATCTTCAAGCCGCCGCTGCCACCCGCGGCCGCCGAGTCGGGGAAGATGCGGAAACCCTGATACGCCACCGCATCCGTGAGACCAGGGGTCAGCGTGTACGCGAGACCGATGGCCTGGCCGGCAGGCGTGCCGATGTGCTTCGGGCGGTCCTTGAGCGCCTTGAGCACCATGTCCGCCGCCTGATCCGGCGACTTCGTCGGGAACGCGTCGTAGATCTTCGTCGGGCGGATCATCGGCGTGCGCACCAGTGGCATGTGGATCGTGGTGAACGTGATGCCGTCGCCGTGCGTTTCGGTCGCCGCGATCCGCGAGAAGTAGTCGAGTGCGGCTTTCGACGCGGCGTATGCGGAAAAGCGCGGCGCGATGCCCTGCACGCCGATCGACGACACGTTCACGATGTGCCCGAACTTGCGCTCGGACATATGCGGCAGCACCGCCAGAATGAGGCGGACCGCGCCGAAGTAGTTGATGGCCATCGCGCGCTCGTAGTCGTGGAAACGGTCGTACGAAAGCTTGATCGACCGGCGGATCGAGCGGCCGGCGTTGTTCACCAGCATGTCGATCCGGCCGTGCTCGGCGAGCATGGCGTCGACCGCCTTGTGCACCGACTCCTCGTCGGTCAGGTCGGCGGGGTAGACCGACGCGTGCCCGCCGGCGGCGATGATCTCGTCGCGCACTTCTTCGAGTTCGTGCTGGCGGCGGGCGACGAGCAGCGGGATGCCGCCTTCCGCGGCGACCTTCAGCGCGGTCGCGCGGCCGATGCCGGACGAGGCGCCGGTGATGATCACGCGGCGGCCGTCGAGCTCGCCGCGCGGGCCGTGCTTGCGCGCGCGGAACGGGTCGAGGTGCTCACGCCAGTAGCGCCACAGCGTGGCGGCGTAGTCCTCGATGCGCGGGACCTCGACGTCGGTGCCCGCCAGCGCCTTGCGCGTCGCGCTCGAGGAGAACACCGACGGGAACGACATGGTCTCCAGCAGCACCGGCGGGATGCCGAGGCGCTCGAGCACGGCGTCGCGCGCGATGGTGAAGCCGGGGATGTGCTCGCTCAGTTTCACCAGCGAGACGATGCCCTTGGAGACACCCTGGTTGAGCTGGCCGCTGATCGTCGGCGCGCCCGCTGCCTTCGCGAAGGCGTTGTACACCGACACGACCGGCTGCGGCTCCGGGTTGACCAGGTGGAACGTGCGGCCGTCGAGGCCGTCCTTGTTCACGAGCGCGAGCAGCGCCTTGGCCACGTAGTCGACCGGGACGACGTTCGTGTCGCCGAGGTCGGGACCGACGAGCGGCACGTTCGGCAGCGACGCGAGCCTGCTGATCGCGGGGAACAGGTAGTACGGGCCGTCGATCTTGTCCATCTCGCCGGACTGCGAGTTCCCGAGCACGATCGCCGGGCGGTAGACCCGCCACGGCACCTCGTGCTGCTCGCGGACGAGCTTCTCGGCCTCGAACTTGGTGCGGTGGTACGGGGTGACCAGGCGCTGGCCGACGTCGAAGGCGTCCTCGCTGTACATGCCCTCGTGGTCACCGGCGACGGCGACGGACGAGATGTGGTGCAGCACGCCGGCACGCAGGTCGGCGGCGAGGTCGATGACGTGCTGGGTGCCCTCGACGTTGGCCTTGATGCTGGTCTCGTCGTCGGCCTCGATGTCGTAGAGGGCCGCGAGGTGGACGATGTGGTCGACGTTGCCGCGCAGGTCCTCGCGGGCGTCGTCGCTCACGCCGAGCATCGGCTCGTTGAGGTCGCCGATGACGAGCTGGACGCGCTCGGGGTGCGGCCACTGGTTGGTCAGCTTCGCCAGTTTGTCCTGCGAGGAGGCCCTGACGACGAGCGAGACTTTGTCGACGTCTTCCCTGGCGAGCAGCAGCTGTGTGAAGTGGCGTCCGATCAGTCCGGTCGCGCCGGTCACCAGATAAGTCGCCATGTTTGCTCGCCTCTCGCCGCGCTGCCCAGGTCCCTACGGCATTCTGCTGCATCCGGCCCAGCGTGACCACACCGCTACGGGGTTAAGTTACTCACGGGTTTACTAATAGGGGGATGATCGCGGCCGCCGCGACGCGACATACGGTAGGTGCGGGACGGGCGGTGTCCGATATGAGTAAAGTCGGCTTTACTCGACGGGAACTGCGGGGCCCTCCCCTTCGTTGTCCCGATGCAGGTGCCAGGAGATCCAGGAGGATCAGGTGCGTTCCACAAGCAATCCGGCGTTCCGCAACTTGCCGCGAGGCAATGTGGGGTACGGCCAATACGGGCCCAACACGGGCTTCAACCAGCCAGAGGGCGGCTTCCCCGGCTATGCCCAGGCGCCGACCGACCGCGGTGACGACCGGCCGATGACGGTCGACGACGTCGTCGTCAAGACCGGCATGAGCCTCGGCCTCGCGCTGGTCATCGGTGCGATCACGGCCATCTGGGCGCAGACCCAGCTGACCGTCAACGCCGCGGGCAAGGTCACCGGCATGTCCGGCGGGCTGCTCGGCGCCCTCATCGGCGGGCTGCTCGTCGGCCTCGTGCTCTCGCTCATCATCTCGTTCGGCCAGAAGGCGAGCGGTCCGCTGACGCTGGCCTACTCGGCGGCCGAAGGCGTGTTCCTCGGCGCGCTCTCCGGCGTGTTCGAGTTCTTCATGCCGGGTATCGCGCTGCAGGCGCTGCTCGGCACCGCGGGTGTGTTCGTCGCGATGCTGGTCGTCTACAAGACCGGCGCCATCAAGGTCACGCCGAAGCTCACCAAGTGGATCATCGGCGCCGTCGCCGGCGTCGTCATCCTCATGCTGATGAACCTCGTGCTCGGCCTGTTCGGCGTGAACATGGGCCTGCGCGACGGCGGCACGCTGGCGATCGTCTTCAGCCTGGTCGTCATCGGCATCGCCGCGTTCTGCTTCCTGCTCGACTTCGACATGGCCGACAAGATGATCCGCGAGGGTCTCCCGGCCAAGTGGGCCTGGTACGCCGCCTTCGGGCTGATGACCACCCTGGTCTGGCTGTACCTCGAGATCCTGCGTCTGCTGTCCTACCTGAACAGCGACTGATCTCCCACGCTCGCCAAAGCCCCGCCGGGCCCGCCCGGCGGGGCTTTCGCATGCCAGGGGTCCTGGCGGGTCGCGAGGCGCGGGTGGTGAGCGTTGCGGGCGGTTATGGAGGGGAGGGGCAAAGGTGGCGTGCTCCGGGCAGGTCGGCGGGGTCTTCGCTTCGGGAGGCTTGGGTCGTGAGTGTTTAGACCGGTTAGAACCGGCCGTACCACTCACGACCGCTTGCCAGAGCCTCATCGCGAAGTGAGGGTGCCCCCGAACGGCCCCCTCACTTCACACCGAGCACGCCACCTTTGGCTTCCCGCCCAATAGAACCGCCCGCAACGCTCACGACCCCTGATGGTCGGGCTGCCCGTGCGCGGAACGCGGACACGCGTACACAGCGGGCGGACACGCGTGCACAGAGCGCGGACACACCCGGAATCGCGAAGGTCCGTCGGCGTGTGAAGGCCTCCCTCACCAAGCGGGGGCCGGCCGCGGGCGCAGATGTTTCAGGCAGGGCTGAAAGGTGAAGGCGGACTTGAGCCTTTGTGGACGGTCCGTGACGGAGCGTGTGTCGCCCGTATGGGTTTCGCCTCAACGAGTAGCCCGCGAAGGCATGATCCGCCCGGCCGTGTTCAATGTCGCTCGACAAACACTTCTTTAACTTCGTGAGGTCATAGTGAGCGTTCCTCCTCCGCCGGCTCCGGGTCAGCAGGGCGGTCAGCCGGGTCCGTACGGCCCACCCCCGGTTGGGGCGCCTGTCCAGTTCGGCGACCCGGGACAGCAGCAGCCGCCGAAGAAGCGCCGCCTGTTCCTGAAGATCGGCCTGCCGATCCTCATCGTCGTCGTGCTCGGCGCGATCGGCCTCGGCGTCGTCGTCTTCCAGGCGCTCAAGGACTCGCCGTTCACCGCGCAGGCGGGCGACTGCATGAACATCACGGAGTTCAAGCAGATCGACGCGAACAACATGCCGAAGCAGATCGGCTGCGACGACCCGACGGCGAACGTCAAGGTGGCCGTCCGCCTCGACAGCAGCACCGCGTCGTGCCCCGCGAAGGGCTACGAGGAGCTGACGCTGCTCAAGCCGTCGGCCAAGCTGTGCATGATCATCAATGTCAAGACCGGTGACTGTGTCGCGAACTTCGGCACCGGCGACAAGGGCTACAAGAAGGTCGCCTGCACCGACCCCACCGCCGAGGTGGAGTTCGTGAAGGTCGAATCCGCGGTCAACGAAAACGTCTGCGAAGGAACGGAAGGCGGCAAGTTCGTCACCTACCCGACTCCGCCGACCTCGCTTTGCTGGAAAGCGGCGTCGAAGTAGCGAACTGAAAGCGGGCGCCCGGCGAAATCGCGGGCGCCCGCTTTTTCATGCGCGGGCCGTCTCATTCAACGGGAGTCGTCGCACTCCTTGAGACGAGCTGCGACCAGGGGATTTGCCGCCCTAACCTTGATCGTCCCACTTCGCCGATCAAGACCTGGAGTCCTGGTGGCCGCGACGACCGAAATCCCTTCAGCGGACAGAAAACTACTCGATTTCCCGACCTCGTGCGCCGCTCCGGCGCCGCGGCCGGAGGACCCCGTCAAGGTCGTGCCGCTGGCTGTCGCCGTCGCGGTTTCGATCGGCCTCGACTGGTTCGTCTGGGCGAGTTACGGCCCCAAATTCGGGGTGCTGCTTTTACTCGGGCTGGGGCTCGGGCTGGCCTTGTTCCATTCCAGGTTCGGGTTCACCTCCGCGTGGCGGCAGCTGATCGCGGTCGGCAACGGGCAGGGCCTGCGGGCGCACACCCTGCTGCTCGGCACCGCCGCGACGCTGATCGCGCTGATCGCGGGCACCGGCGCCGGGTTGTTCGGCAGCAAGCCGACGCCGGTGACGAACGTCGGCCCGATCGGGCTGGCCCTGTTCGCCGGCGCGCTGCTGTTCGCGATCGGCATGCAGCTCGGCGGGGCGTGCGCGTCGGGGACGCTGTTCGCGGTCGGCTCCGGGCAGTCGGCGATCGTGCTGACACTCGGCGGGTTCATCACCGGCTCGGTGCTCTACACCTACGCGTACCCGCTGCTCAAGGACTGGCCGCAGGTCAAGGGCGTGCTGCTGGCCGATCACGTCGGCTGGTTCGGCTCGTGGGCGATCACCATCGCCGTGCTGGTCGCGATCGTGTTCGTCACGAAGGCCGTCCAGAAGCGCCGCGTGCCGCCGCCCGCCGACGTCGTGCCGACCGCCAGTGGCGCCGCGCGGATCATCCGCGGCTCGTGGCCGATCCTCGCCGGCGCCGTGGTGCTCGGCGTGCTGGCCGGCGCGGTCTATCTGGTCTCCGGCGGGATCTGGGGCATCACGAGCGCGTTCTCCTTGTGGGGGGCCAAGATCCTGCAGCTGTTCGGGCTGCACCCGGAGAACTGGGAGTTCTGGCGGATCAAGGCCAACGCCGCGTCGCTGTCGACCACCATCTGGAAGGACAAGAACAGCCTCACCGACATCGGCATCGTGCTCGGCGCCGGAGCGGCGGCCGCGGCGGCGGGCGCGTGGAAGATCCACAGCTCGATCCCGTGGCGCACCGCGCTGGCCGCCGTGCTCGGCGGGATCCTGATGGGCATCGGGGCGCGGCTGGCCGGTGGCTGCAACATCGGCGCGTACCTCGGCGGGATCTCCGTCGGCAGCCTGCACGGCTGGCTGTGGGGGATCTTCGCGCTCGGCGGCACCTGGATCGGGCTGAAGCTGCGGCCACTGTTCGGGCTGGGCAACCCGGCTCCCACGGACAGCGTCTGCTGAGTCACGCTGCGAACGCGGGCTTGCCCGAAAGTGCGGGCCCGCGTTCGTTTTCCGAGAATTCGTTGGCGTCTGCAAGCAGTTCCTGGTTACTGTGGGTGCACATCATCCATGGGGGCTCTCAGTAATTCGTGGTGCGGTCCGCCGCGCCCGCAGGAATGGACGTGCATGTCTTCCGAATGGCCGGATAACGACAAACTCGACGCCGGCGTGCTCAAGGTCGCCGGCGTGGTCGTCCTAGGTGCCATCATGGCCATCTTGGACACCACTGTGGTGAACGTCGCACTACAGAAGCTGACCCTGGAATTCCAGACCTCGTTCGACACCATCCAGTGGGTCGCGACCGGCTACATGCTGGCGCTGGCCACGGTCATCCCGGTCACCGGCTGGGCCTCCGACCGCTTCGGCACCAAACGCCTCTACATGATCGCGATCGCGTTGTTCCTCGTCGGCTCGATGCTCGCCGGGCTGTCTTGGAACGTCGAGTCGCTGATCATTTTCCGGGTGCTGCAAGGCTTCGGCGGCGGCATGCTGATGCCCGCCGGTATGACGATCATGACCAGGGCGGCCGGTCCGCACCGCGTCGGCCGCGTGATGGCCGTGCTCGGCGTGCCGATGCTGCTCGGCCCGATCGGCGGCCCGATCCTCGGCGGTTACCTCGTCGACGCGGTCAGCTGGCGCTGGATCTTCTACATCAACGTCCCGATCGGCGTGATCACCATCCTGCTGGCGTGGCGCCTGCTGCCGAAGGACGCCCCCGAGCCCGCCGAGCGCTTCGACTTCTGGGGCATGCTCATGGTCTCCCCGGGTCTCGCCGCGCTGCTTTACGGCGTCTCCAACGTCCCGGCGGCCGGTGGCGTCGGCTCGGTCGACGTCTGGCTGCCCGGCCTCGCGGGCATCGCGCTGCTGGTCGCGTTCGTGCTCCGCACGCTCAAGGTGCCGAACCCGCTGATGGACCTGAAGCTGTTCACCAACCGGACGTTCGCGGTCTCGATGGCGACGATGTCGTTGTTCTGCGTCGCGTTCTTCGGCGCGATGCTGCTGCTGCCGACGTACTTCCTGCTGGTGCGCGGTGAATCGGCGCTCAACGCCGGGCTGCTCCTCGCGCCGCAGGGCTTCGGCGCGATGCTGACCATGCCGCTGGGCGGCAAGCTCGTCGACAAGATCGGCGCGCGCAAGATCGTGCTGCCCGGCATCGTGTTGATGCTCGCGGGCCTGATCGCGTTCACCCAGGTCAGCGCGACCACGCCGTACTGGCAGCTGATGGCGGCGCTGTTCGTGATGGGCCTCGGCATGGGCTGCACGATGATGCCGATCACCACCGCCGCGCTGCAGACGCTCACCCCGGCCGACATGGCGAGGGCGTCGACGGCGACGAACATCGTCCAGCAGACCGCGGGCGCCATCGGCTCGGCGGTCATGTCGATCATCCTGGCGGCGCTGCTCGCCGGGAAGTTCGAGGTGCCGACCAGTCAGGGCCAGCTGGCCGCGACCGCCGCGATCATGAACCCGCAGACCCACACGGTCGCGACGGGACTGGCGGCGGACGCGTTCGGCACCACGTTCCTGTGGTCGCTGGTCCTGCTCGCGCTCTGCGCGGTGCCGGCGCTGCTGCTCCCGGCCAAGCGCCCCGCGTTGCCCGAGGGCCACGAGGCGCCGCAGCCCATCGCGATGCACTGACAAAGGGCTCGTGCGCGTCGGGGGGGGGGGGGGGAGCCCCCCCCCCCCCCCCGGGATTTAAATCGAAAAAGCCGGGGTGAATTATA
>NZ_JBHWEB010000174.1:0-14728 GCF_042734395.1 Amycolatopsis sp. NPDC059657
GCGGGCGGTTCTAACCGCCGCAACGCTCACGACCCCTTCACCGCCTATGGAAGCATCGGCACCATGGTCGAGTTCAGAGACGCCACGCCCGCCGACGCGCACGGCATCGCCGACCTGCTGGTGCGGTCGTGGCGCGCCGCCTACCAGGGCCTGATCCCCGACGAGGTACTCGCGGGACTGTCCGTCGCCGACCGGGAACGGTTCTGGTCGGACGTCATCACCACCCGTCCGCCGCACACCGACCAGGTGGTCGCGACGAGCGCGGGCGCCATCGTCGGGTTCGCCGCGACCGGTCCCCCGCTCGTGCCCGCCGACCGCGAAGACCCCACGCTCGGCGATCTCTACGCGCTTTACCTCGATCCGGACGTCTGGCGGCGCGGCATCGGCACCCAGTTGCTCGCTGTCGCGCTCGACCGGCTCCGATCCCGCGGCTTCACCCACGCGGGCCTGTGGGTCCTCGACACGAACGAAAGCGCGCTGCGCTTCTACGAGCGCAATGGCTGGACCGACACCGGACGCACCCAGGTGGACCGCGGCCGCGGGGCCGCCGAACTCCACGAGCGACGCCTCCACCGCGACCTCGGCGGCCGAACCGCGATCGCGTGAACGCCACTTCCGCAACGCTCAACGTTGTGAAAGTGGCGTTCACGTGGACCGGAGCGGGGTCAGGCGGCGGCCTCCTCGGGTGAGGAAAGAGGCGGGGTGCCGTAGGTGAAGTAGGTCTCCTGGGGCAGCGTCGTCCCGCCGATGGCGGTCACCACGTCGATGTTGTCCATCGTCCACGTCTTGGTCTCGAAATCCGGCTCCAGCTCGAGGAAACCGCAGTCCCCGAACAACTCGACCCGGTTGCCGCCGGGTTCGAAGACATACAGGAACGCGCCCTGGCTGAGGCCGTGCCGGTCCGGGCCCGCCTCGATGACGATGTCGTACTCACGGAACATCTCGGCCGCGTCGACGTTGTGCTGCGGGTTGCCGTAGTAGAACGCGATGTGGTGCAGGCGGCCGCGGGCGCCGAGCGCGTCGCGCATGATCGCGACCTCGTGGCCGAGGAGGTTGCTGCTGAGCCACGCTCCCGCCTCTACGTCGCCGTCGACAAGACGCTCTCGGGTCTGCATGCCGAGGTGGCGCTCGAAGGACTGCTTGACCGGGGTGACGTCGCTGGCCAGCAGGTTGAGGTGGTCGATGCGCTTGACGGGGATGCCCTGCAACGGCTTCTTCGAGGCCCTGGTCAGGATCTTGCTCTTCAGCTCGTCGGGGGCGCGGTACTTCTCGGCCTCCCACACCAGGCGCACGTCGTGGCCGTCCGGGGTGGCGAACTCGTAGGTCTTGCCGTAGCCGAACTCGCCGTCCGACCACCTGCCCTCGAGGTTGCCGTCCTTGAGCGACTTCGCGCGGCGCTCCAGCGCCTCCGGGGACGAGGTGCGCATCGCCACGTGGTCCATTTTCGCGACCGGGCCCTCGGTGACCTTGAGGCTCCACTGGTACGGGTCCTCGTAGCCACGCAGGTAGACCGACTGGCCCTCGCGCCTGGTCTCGTACATGCCGAGCAGGTCCTTGAAGAACCACAGCGTGCCGTCGGGGTCGGGGGTGTGGATCTCCACCCGCGCGAGGTGCGCTATCTCGTGGCGTATGTCGTACTGGGTCATGTCTCGGCTCCTTCAGTGGACGCTTGCCGCTCCGCGATGGTCACGCCGCCCGCCGCCCACAGGTTCGGGTCGACTTCCCTGACGATGACGCGGATGTTCGCCAGCGGTGCGCCGATGGCTTGGTGGGTCGCTTCGGTCAGCTCGGTGATCAGCCGCCGGATCTGCTCCGGGGTGCGGCCACTGCCGATGCTCACGTCGATCAAGGGCATTACTCGCCTCCGGGGATCGTGATGCTGCCGAGGTTCGAGAAGTGCGCGGCGACGCGGGCGCCCGGCTGGACGTGGACCGCGTCGGTCATCCCGCCGGTCAGCACGATCCAGCCCGCCTCGATGGCCAGGCCGCGCGCGCCCAAGTGGTTGGCCGCCAGCGCGAGCGCCTCCGCGGGGTGACCCTGCACGGCGGCGCCGGTGGCGGAGTCGACGACCTCGCCGTCGACTTCGAGCAGGCAGGCCTCGTGCGACAGGTCCAGGTCGAGTGCACGCCTGCCGACCGGGCCCTGCACGAACAGGCCGGACGAGCTGTTGTCGGCGACCGCGTCGGCCAGTGTGAACTTGAAGTCCTGGAACCGGCTGTCGATGATCTCGACCCCGCCGTAGACACGGTCAACGGCCTTGAGCGCCGTCGACGCCGTCACGCCGGGACCGGCGAGCCGCTCCCCCATGACGAACACGATCTCCGGTTCGGCACGCGGGTGGATGAGACGCTCGCGCGGCAACGGCTCGCCGGCGGGCAGCACCATGGCGTCCGTCAGCCACGCCAGCGACGGCGAGTCGATGCCCATCCGGATCTGCTTGGCGCGCGAGGTGAGCCCGAGCTTCACGCCGATCAGCGTCTCCCCGCGCCGCTGCCGCTGCCTTAGTGCTTCGTATTGCACGGCGTACGCGGTGTCGAGGTCGAGATCGGGCCACTGCGCGGTGATCGGGCCGCGCGCGGTCACGTCGGCCTCCGCGGCCAGCATGACTTCGGCGGCGCGTTTCAAATCGCCCGAACGGATTTCGAGGCTCATGGCTGCTCTCCCGAAAGGGTCGCGGTAACGCTGCCGAGGCCTGCGATGCTCGCCGACACGCTGTCGCCCGGCTCCACCTCGACCGGCGGGGTGAGCGCGCCGGAGAGCACGACCTGACCCGGCTCGAGCGTGATTCCCTGGTTCGCGAGCCAGACCAGCGCGTTCAGCGGCGACCCGAGCACGACGCCGCCCGCGCCGGTCGCGGCGACCGCGCCCCGGTGATAGAGCACGCACCCGGCGAGCCGTAGATCCACAGTGGACAGTTGCGCCGGAGTGGCGCCGAGCACCACGGCACTCGCGGAGCCGGAATCGGTGATCTCCAGTGCGGGCACCACGAAATCCACGGCACGCAGAGCGTCCACCACGGTCGCTCCCGGACCTGCCAGCTTCGAACCGAGCACGAAGGCGATCACCGCGTCAGCCACCGGCTTGGCGAATCCGGCGGAGACCGGGAATCCTTCGGAGTGGAACGCGTCCGCGGACAGCGTCCCGAAGGCCGGTTCGGTCAGCCCCAGCTTGCGCCGCGACGCGACCGAACCGCCCGTGAGCCGATAGCCGCGGACGACCTCGAGTTGTTCCATGACTTCCCTTCCTAGGCCGCAGGGCGGAGACGCAAGGTGACGGCGCGCGGTTCGGTGAAGAACTCGCGCGAGAACCGCCCGCCTTCACGGCCGAGGCCGCTGACGCCTTCGCCGCCGAACGGCAGCCGCAGGTCGCGGACGAGATAGCAGTTGACCCAGACGGTGCCCGCCTTCCAGCGGGCGACCATCCGATGCGCACGGTCGAGATCGGTGGTGAACAGCAGCCCCGACAGGCCGTACGGGTTCGCGTTCGCGAGCCGCAGCGCCTCTTCTTCGGTGTCGAACGGGATGACCGTCTCGACCGGGCCGAAGATCTCCTCCTGCGCGGTCCGGGATTCGTTGCCCAGCCCCGAAACCACCGTCGGCGGGTAGTAGAACCCATCGGCGAGAGCAGCGTCCTTGAGCCGCGCGCCACCGGTCAGTACCGAGCCGCCTTCGCGCTGGGCGAGTTCGACGTAACCGTGGACCTTGTCGAGATGGCGTTGCTCGATCAGCGGACCCAGCGTCGTGGCGGGATCTTTCGGGTCACCGACGACGATCTTCCCGGCCGCTTCGGTGAAGCGCTCGAGGAACTCGGGAAGGATGCCGCGCTGTACCAGCAACCGGGAGCCCGCGAAGCACATCTGCCCGTTGCCCGCGAAGATCCCCCTGATCGACTCGGGCACCGCGACGTCCAGGTCGGCGTCGTCGAACACGATGTTGGCCGACTTGCCGCCGAGTTCGGCCGAGACGGGGGTCAGGTTCGGCGCGGCCGCCTGCAGGATCCGCACACCGGTCGCGGTGGAGCCGGTGAAGGTGATCCGGTCGATCCTGGGGTCGGTGGTGAGCGGGCCCGCGACCTCGTCGCCGCCGAAGCCGTGCACGATGTTCAGCACGCCCTCGGGCAGGCCCGCTTCCAAAGCCAGCTCGCCGAAACGCGCCGCGGTCAGCGGGGTTTGCGGCGCGGGCTTGAGGATCGCGGTGTTCCCGAAGGCCAGTGCCGGCGCGAGCTTCCAGCTGGCGAGCATGAGCGGGGCGTTCCACGGGCTGATGGCCGTCACGACCCCGGCAGGCGGATAAAGCGTGTAGGACAGCAGGTCGCCGTCGGGGTAGGCCTCATTGCCCGCCATCGCCGCGTAGTCGGCGAAGAAGCGGAGATTGTGCGCGGTCCTGGGGATGTCGGCGTGCCGTGCCTGGGTGATGATCTTGCCGCTGTCGCGGGTCTCCAGCAGCGCCAGTTCTTCGAGGTTCGCCTCGACCGCGTCGGCGACCGCGTGCAGGATCTTGTGCCGCTCCTTCGGTGACATCCGCGGCCACGGGCCTTCGTCGAAGGCGGCACGTGCGGCGGCGATCGCGCGCTCGGCGTCGGCCGGAGCGCCACGGGCCACGGTGCCCAGCAGGGAGCCGTCGTGCGGGTCCCTGGTCTCGAAGGTCTCGCCACCGGCGGACTCGACCGAATGGCCTCCGATGAGATGGGATATTCGATACACGTCATCAATGCTCATGCGGGGATTCTCCGAATTCGAGCAGAGCAGAACGAGCACAGTAAACGCGGGCTGCTCAGATCAGGTCAAGCCGCCTTAAGGCAGCCTTTAGGACTTTCCAACTGATCTCTTCAAATCTGCTGTCCGGGAACGACGGCCTGTCGAGCGGCCGCGCGGGCACGGTACCGTCGTTGCAGGGAGAACAATCGGGGGTTCGCCCGGACAAGGCACTTTCGCCGGATTTCCGGCGTCAAGGTATTTCTTTTTATTCGACAATGGCGGCATTTCGCCGGAGACGATGAGAGAGTCGATGAGATACCCACGGGCAACCGGCACGTCCACCACCGGCCACGGCCGCCAGATCGCCGTCGTCGGTGGTGGAGTCTCCGCCGTCTGCCTGTTCGACGCGCTGGCCGAGTCGGGCGGGGAGCCGGGCGGCATCACGGTGTTCGAGACCTCGTGCCAGCTGTGGCGGGGCCGGGCGTTCCAGCTGGACCTGGAGACCGTGCGGGTCAACATCCCGCCGGAGGGGATGTCGCTGCGGTTCGGTGACACCACCGTGTTCCGCGAGTGGCTGGCGGACAGGGGCGGCGGCCAGGACTACCTGGATCCCTTCTGTGGCATCCGGTTCGTGCCGCGCGGGCTGTTCGGCGACTACCTCGCCGAGTCCGCGATGGCGATCCTCGCCAAGCTGCGCCAGCAGGGCTGGCGGATCCACGTGGTCAGGGAATCCGTGCTCTCCGCCTCGCGGCTGGACGACGGCCTGGTGCTGGAGACCGAGTTCGGCAACGAGTTCCAGGCCGACCATACGGTGCTCTGCGTCGGGCGCGGCAAACCGACCGACATCTACGGACTGGGCGACGCGCCCGGATTCGTGCCGGAGCCCTATCCGCTCAGCCGGACGCTGGCGAGCATTCCGACCGGCGCCGAGGTCGCCGTGATCGGCAGCGGCCTGACCGGCATCGACGTCGTGCTCGGACTGGCCCAGCGCTCGCACCGCGGCCGCATCCGCCTGCTGTCACGCAGCGGCGTGCTGCCCATGGTCCGCCAGCGCCCGTTCTCCTACGACCTCAAGCACTTCACCCCCGAGACGTTCCGCGCCATCGCCGCGCGCGGCGAGCGGATCGGGATGGACGACGTCATCGCGGTGATGCGGGCCGAGTTCGCCGCGGCGGGCGAAGACCTCGACGCCGTGGTCGGCGAGATCCTGCGGCAGGAGCACGAGGATCCGGTGGCACTGCTGCGGCGGCATCTGGCGGAGGTCGACTCGTCGAGCCTGGGCTTGCGCATCCTGCAGCGTGTGGTGCCCGTGACCGGACCGGACGTCTGGCCGGTGCTGACCGAGCGGGACAAGAACAAGCTCATCCGCGAGCACTATCGCGCGGTGATGAGCGTGTGCTGCCCCATGCCGCCCA
Organism: Amycolatopsis sp. NPDC059657; assembly: GCF_042734395.1. NCBI lineage: Bacteria > Bacillati > Actinomycetota > Actinomycetes > Pseudonocardiales > Pseudonocardiaceae > Amycolatopsis > Amycolatopsis sp. NPDC059657. The sequence continues at coordinate 6,112 of NZ_JBHWEB010000174.1, forward strand.
CGACCGGCAGCAAGCTGCTCGGCCTCATCGACGCCGGGCAGCTCGAAGTCGGCGCCGGCCTGCAGGACGTCGAGGCCGACGCCGGCGGCGGATTCGCCATCACCACCGCGGGCGGACCGCTCCACGTCGACTACGTGATCAACGCGGTCAACGTGCCCGCCGACAAGATCCCGGCGAAGGCGGAGCCCCTGATCAGCTCACTGCGCGACGCCGGGCTCGCCGAGCAGCACCCGCGCGGCGGCGTCCACGTGGAGCGGGCGACCAGCAGCCTGACCGTGAACGGCGTCGCGGATTCGCGGCTGTACGCGCTCGGCGACCTCGCTTCGGGCAGCCTGTTCTTCACCTTCGGCCTGCCCTCGCTCGTCGATCGCGCCTACGACATCGCGGGCGCCGTCACCCAGGAACCCCACGCACTGCAGAACGCCGCCTGACTGGAGCGAAGCATGACCACGAACGCCATCCGGCCGATGACCGGGGACGAGTACCTCGAGTCGCTGCGCGACGACCGCGAAGTCCACCTCTTCGGCGAGCGGGTCAAGGACGTCACCACCCACCCCGGCTTCCGCAACAGCGCCCGCTCGATCGCCCGGCTCTACGACGCGATGCACGAGCCGGAAGCCGAAGGGGTGCTACGGGTGCCGACCGACACCGGCAACGGCGGCTTCACCCATCCCTTCTTCAAGACCGCGCGTTCGTCGGAGGACCTGGTCACCGCCAGGGACGCGATCGCGGCGTGGCAGCGGCAGGTGTACGGCTGGATGGGCCGCACCCCGGACTACAAGGCGTGCCTGCTCGGCACACTCGGCGCGAACTCGGGCTTCTACGGTGAATACGAGCCGAACGCGCTGCGCTGGTACAAGGAGGCGCAGGAACGGGTGCTGTACTTCAACCACGCGCTCGTGCACCCGCCGATCGACCGCGCCAAGCCCGCCGACCAGGTCGCGGACGTGTGCGTCCACGTCGAGAAGGAGACCGACTCCGGGCTCATCGTCTCCGGCGCGAAGGTGGTCGCGACCGGCTCGGCGCTGACCAACTCGAACTTCGTCGCGCACCACGGGCTTCCGGTCAAGGACAAGAAGTTCGGCCTGGTGTTCACCGTGCCGATGAACTCGCCCGGCATGAAGTTGTTCTGCCGCACCTCGTACGAGATGGCCGCGGCCGCGATGGGCAGCCCGTTCGACTATCCGCTGTCGAGCCGGTTCGACGAGAACGACGCCATCATGGTGCTCGACAAGGTGCTGGTGCCTTGGGAGAACGTCTTCATGTACGACGCCGAGGAAGCCAGCGGCTTCACCAGCGGCTCGGGTTTCCTGGAGCGTTTCACCTTCCACGGCTGCACCCGGCTCGCGGTCAAGCTCGACTTCATCGCGGGTTGCGCGATGAAGGCCGTCGAGATGACCGGCACCTCGGGCTTCCGCGGTGTCCAGGCACAGATCGGCGAGATCCTGAACTGGCGTGACCTGTTCTGGGGCCTGTCCGACGCGATGGCGAAGTCGCCGAACGCCTGGATCGGCGACGCCGTCCAGCCGAACCTCAACTACGGGCTGGCCTACCGGACGTTCATGGGCATCGGCTACCCGCGGATCAAGGAGATACTGCAGCAGACGCTCGGCAGCGGGCTCATCTACCTCAACTCGCACGCGAGTGACTGGAAGAACCCCGAAATCCGGCCGTACCTCGACAAGTACGTCCGCGGCTCCGGCGGGATACAGGCGATCGACCGGGTCAAGCTGCTCAAGCTGCTGTGGGACGCGGTCGGCACCGAATTCGGTGGCAGGCATGAGCTTTACGAGCGCAACTACGCGGGCGACCACGAGACGATCCGCCTGCACACCCTGATCGCGTACCAGCAGACCGGGCAGGCCGAGCCGCTCAAGGGCTTCGCGGACCAGTGCATGTCGGAGTACGACATCGACGGCTGGACCAGGCCGGACCTGATCAACGCCGATGATCTCAAACTCGTGCGGGAGTGACCATGGACGCCACGAGTATCCGCACGACGCTGGGCCGGTTCGCCAGCGGCGTCACCGTGGTGACGACCGCGCGGGGCGAGACCGGCGAGGTCCATGGCATGACGGCCAACGCGTTCACGTCGGTGTCGCTCGACCCGCCGCTGGTGCTCATCTCCGTGTCGACGTCGGCCAAAATGGACAAGCGCATCGAGGAGACCGGCCGGTACGGCATCTCGGTGCTCAGTGGTGAGCAGAAGCCGTTGTCACTGCATTTCGCGGGCGCGGCGCACGAACCCGACCTCGTCGACTTCGTGTGGCGCGACGACCTGCCGCTGCTGGACGGCGCGCTGGCGCACCTGACCTGCTCGGTGCGCGCGTCCTATCCCGCGGGTGATCACACGCTGCACATCGGCGAGATCGACGGGCTGTGGCATCGCGACGGTGATCCGCTCGTCTTCTTCAGCGGTGAGCTGCGCTCACTCGACCAGCCGTCGGCCGTCAGTTCGCGTTGAGAGGACTTTCCCGTGTGGCAGCACCTGTTCGCCCGCAGCGTCGGAAGCGGCGCGGGGAACGAGATCACCGCGATCCTCAGCCAGGCGGGTGACGAGCGGATCATCGCGTTCTCGGGCGGTTACCCGCATCCCGACACCTTTCCGCGCGCCGCGTTGGAACAGAGCTTTTCCCGCGTCGTCGCCGATCCGGCCGCCCTGCAGTACGCGCCGACCGCCGGATTGCCTGGGCTGCGTGACTGGTTCAGCGGCTGGCTCGGCGAGCACGACGGGCTCCGGCCTGCCGACGACGAGTTCATCATCACCAGCGGCGGTATGGAGGGCTTGAAGCTGCTGACCGGCTGCCTGCTGGATCCCGGCGACCGGGTGCTCGTGGAGGGCCCGACCTTCATGGGCGCCATCATGGCCATCAAGAGCGCGATGGGTGTCATCGAAGCCGTCCCGATGGACTCCGGCGGGCTCGATGTCGACGCGCTGGAGCGGGCGCTTTCCGGGAAGGTCAAGTTCCTTTACGTCATCCCGGATTACCAGAACCCGATGGGTGTGAGTCTGTCGGTCGAGCGGCGGCACGCGTTGATCGCGCTGGCCAGGCGGCACGGCCTGCTGATCATCGAAGACGTCGCCTATCGCGAACTCGGTTACGACGGCGACCGGCGGCCGAGCCTGCGGACGCTGGGGCCGGACGTGGTGGCGCAGCTCGGCACGTTCTCCAAGACGTTCTCGCCGGGCCTGAGGATGGGCTGGATCTCGGCGCCCGCCCCGCTCATCGCGGCGCTGGCCGGGGCGAAGCAGTTCACGGACCAGTGCACCGGCGCGCTCGGGCAGTTGCTGCTGGAGGATTACGGGCGCTCCGGCGGGTTCGACGAGGGCATCCTCGCGTCACGCGCGTTCTATCGTCACCGCCGCGAAGCGATGATGAGCGCGCTGGACGCCTATCTGCCGGACCGGGTGCGGTTCACCAGGCCGGAAGGCGGGTTCTTCAGCTGGCTGACCGTGCCGGACACCATCGACACGCTCACGCTCGCCGAACGGGCGCTGACCGAGGGGATCACCTTCGTGCCCGGCGGGATCTTCTATCCGGGCGACCGCGGCACGCACGAACTCCGGCTGGCCTTCAGCAAGGTGCCCGAGGAGAAGATCGACGAGGGCATCGGCCGTCTCGGGAAGATCCTCAGCAATTTCGACCGAAAAGGACAGTGATGAAGACCGTCCACAATGAACTCGTCAGGCCGCGCCAGGAGATCATCGACGCTTTCGTGGCGATGACGCGCGAGTACAGCCCGAGCTGTCTCGTCGCCGACTCGACCGCGCGTGTCGGCGTCATCGGCGGGCTGCGGCCGGTCAAGCGGGAGCACAAGATCGCAGGCCCGGCGCTGACGGTCCAGCTGCAGGCTGACGAGCTGGTCGACTGCCTGCCGGTGCTCGGCACGGCGAAACCCGGCGACATCATCGTGGTGGCCTGCCAGCGGTCACCGAGGCTGGCGATGTGGGGCGGGCTGATGTCGACGCTGTCCCAGATGGCGGGGATCGCGGGGGCCGTCATCGACGGGATGGTCCGCGACGTCGACGAGGTTCGGGACCTGGACTTCCCGGTCTGGTACCACGGAACGCTGCCCCGGCGGTGCCCGGCGATCACGCACGACGGCACGGAACCGTTGCAGACCAACGTTCCCGTGGTGATCGAGGGGCAGGTCATCGAGCCCGGCGACATCATCGTGGCCGACGAGAACGGGCTCGGCATCGTCTCCCCCAGTGTCGCCCAGACCGTGCTCGACGACACTCGCGAGCTGCTGGGCAGGGAGAACGTCATCCGCGACAAGATCATCGCGGGCGCCACGCTGCATGAGCTGCTGGCCGAGTTCGGTGCGCTGTAGCAGTGACTGGGGTTTCCCCGGCGGCCCGCTGGTGGCCGCCGGGGAAGGTCGCTCAGTAGCGGTAGTGGTCGAGCTTGTAGGGGCCGTCGACGTCGACACCGATGTAGTCGGCCTGCTCCTTGGTCAGCTTGGTCAGCTTCACGCCGAGCGCGTCCAGGTGCAGCCTGGCGACCTTCTCGTCGAGGTGCTTGGGAAGCCGGTAGACCTCTTTGCCGTACTCGCCCGGCTTGGTGTGCAGCTCCAGCTGGGCGATCACCTGGTTGGTGAACGAGTTCGACATGACGAAGCTCGGGTGCCCCGTCGCGTTGCCGAGGTTCATCAGCCTGCCCTCGGAAAGCACGATCAGCGAGTGCCCGTCGGGGCTCTGCCCATCCCGGGGGGCGGCCCCCGGACCCCCGGAAGGGAATATCCATTCGTGCACCTGCGGCTTGATCTCGATCTTCTTGATGCCGGGAATCTTGGCCAGCCCGGCCATGTCGATCTCGTTGTCGAAATGCCCGACGTTGGCGACGATCGCGTTGTGTTTCATCTTGGCCATCTGGTCGGCCATGATGATGTTGAAGTTGCCGGTGGTGGTGATGAAGATGTCGCCGTCGGCCAATACGTCGTTCAGATCGACGACCTGCAGGCCCTCCATCGCCGCCTGCAGCGCGCAGATGGGGTCGATCTCGGTGACCACGACCCGCGCGCCCTGCCCGCGCAGCGACTCCGCGGCGCCCTTGCCGACATCGCCGTAACCGCAGATCACGGCGCGCTTGCCGGCGATCATCACGTCGGTGCCGCGGTTGAGACCGTCGATGAGCGAGTGGCGGATGCCGTACTTGTTGTCGAACTTCGACTTCGTCACCGAGTCGTTCACGTTGATGCCCGCGAACAGCAGCTCGCCGTCGGTGGCCAGCTTGTAGAGCCGCTTCACGCCGTTGGTCGTCTCCTCGGTGACACCGAGGATCTCCTTGGCCATCCGGGTGAACCGCTGCCCGTCCTTGGCGATGGACTCGGCGAGCGTCCGCAGCACGAGCCGGTACTCCTCGGGGTCGTCCTCGGCCGGCGACGGCACGACGCCCGCCGCCTCGAACTCGACGCCCTTGTGCACGAGCAGGGTCGCGTCGCCGCCGTCGTCGAGGATCGCCGTCGGCCCCTGCCCGCCCTCGAAGCGGAACAGCTGGTCGGTGCACCACCAGTACTCCTCCAGCGTTTCACCCTTCCAGGCGAACACCGGCGTGCCCTCGGGCTTGTCCGGGGTGCCGTCCGGGCCCACCACGACCGCCGCGGCGGCCTCGTCCTGAGTGGAGAAGATGTTGCAGGAAACCCACCGCACCGACGCGCCCAGCTCGACCAGGGTCTCGATCAGTACCGCCGTCTGCACGGTCATGTGCAGCGAGCCGGCGATCCGCGCACCTGTGAGCGGCTTGGCCGCGCCGAATTCACGGCGGGTCGCCATCAGGCCCGGCATCTCCTGCTCGGCCAGCCGGATCTGGTGCCTGCCCGACTCGGCCAATGACAGATCCGCCACGGCGAATTCGACACCGTTGATCTTCCGCAACTGGGAATTCATCATTTCCTCTCCTCAATACCCCGCCTATGCGAGAATCGTACCATCGGGCGGAACGCCACTATTCACGTCAAAATCATGACGGATTCATATCTGCGGCAAAGGAAACATCATGTTCAATCAGCGTAACGCGAATAGCGACCGATACCTGCTGGTGCTCGGCGCCGACATACTCCTGCGGGAACGGGCGATCGTCTCGGCACTGCGCAGTTATCCAGGTCAGGTACTCGGCATGGCGCCGTCGCCGGACGGCCAGAACCGCTTCTTCGACGACGTGCTGCGCGCCGACTACTACAACGCCGAGGACGCGCTGGCCGCGGTCCGGCGCTATGAACTCGAAACCGGCCTCCGCCCCGAAGCGGTGGTGCCCATCATCGAGATGACGGTGCACGTTTCCGTCGCCATCTCGCAGTATTACGGCCTGTCAAGCCTTTCCGAAGAAGCCGTGGGCCTCTCACGGGACAAGCACACGATGAAGGCCGCGTTCGAACAGGCCGGAGTACCGACCGCGCGGCACCGCACCTTCTCCACTCTTGCCGACTTGCAAGAGGTTTCCGAGGAATTGACCTTCCCGCTGGTGCTCAAGCCCCGTGACTTCGCGGGCAACACCGGCACGATCAAGGTGGATTCCTCCGAAGACCTCCCCGCCGCCTACGACCATTGCCGCGACGAACTCCTCGCGATCGCCCCGCTGTACGACTTCAGCGACGGCCGCTTCCAAGCCGAAGAGTTCGTGCGGTCGACGCACGAGATCTCGGTCGAGGTCCTCAACTACGGCGACCAGCGCGCGGTACTCGCGGTGACCGACAAGGCCAAGCTCCCCGCGCCGCATTTCACCGAGATCGGCCAGCTGGTCCCGAGCCGCGAGAGCGACAACGACGCCGTGCGCGACCTGGGCGTCAAGGCCTGCGAGGCGCTGGGGATCACCCGCGGCATCGCACATGTCGAGATCTTGGTGAACGGCTCCGAGCTGAGCGTCGTGGAAGTCGCCGCCAGACCGGGCGGCGACGGCATCATGGACCTGATCGACCGGGTCTATGGCTTCAGCCCGTACGACCTGCACTACGCGTCCTACCTGAACACCATGGACGAACTCCCGAAGATCCCCCGCGAACCCCGGGGCATCGGCGCGATCCGCTTTCTCAAGGCGCCGGTCGGCACGATCACCGCTGTCAACGAGGTCGAGCAGTTCACCGACGAGGAGCTGGCGCTCTACGTCACCGCCAAGGCAGGCGACCGCTCACACCCCGCTTCATCATATCTGACCCGTGACGGCGTCATGGAATTCTTCCGCCCCGGTGCGAAAGCGGCCGCCGACCCCGTAGCTTTCCAAAAAGCGGTGGCCGAACTCGCCGCTTTCAGGACCAAGGCGGTGTTCACCGTCGCCGAGGAAGGGGACACCCGGTGATCGGCACGACCTTGCGCACAGTCGCCGGCCTCAACCGCGAACTGCGCACCCTCTTCACGGTGACGCTGCTGTTCCGCGCCGGCCTGATGGCATTTCCGTTCCTGTCGGCATATCTGCTCATCGGCGGCGCCTACCGCCCGGTCGACGTCGGGCTCATTATCGGCACCTTCGGCGTGGGAGCACTGCTCGCCGACATTTCGGCGAGCTTGCTGCTCGGCCGCGTCCCCGCCCGCACCGTGATGGTCACGGGGCTGCTGCTCCACGCACTGGTGCTGGCGCTCGTCCCGGCACTGCACGGCGTCGGCGTGCTGGCGGCCGCGACGTTCGCGTGGGGCTTCACCTTCGAGATCTACACGCCCGCCTCGTATTCGCAGATCATCGACCGCTCCTCACCCGAGGAGCGCAAGGTGGCCTTCGCCTGCAACAGGCTGGCGATCAACGTCGGCATGGGCATCGGCCCGGTACTCGGCGGCCTGATCTTCGCTCTCGCCCCGGTCTCCCTGTTCTGGATCAACGCGGCCTGCGTCCTCGGCGCGACGGCTTACCTGCTCTCGGGCACTCGCCGAGGCGGTGTGGCCGAGGCGGCCGCCCGGTCCCCTCGCCGGATGATCGCGTCCACGGTTCGCGAGGAAACCCGGTTCTGGACGATCTTCGGGCTGTCCCTGCCGATCCACCTGGCGTACGCGTTGCCGCCGGTGCTGATCAGCGCGTATCTCATCCAGGGGCTGGGTCTGCCGAGCTACTGGGTGAGCGTGGTCTTCGTGGTCAACGCGGGCATCGTGATCCTGTTCGAGGTACCCCTGAACAAGGCGATGGACTCGATGTCGCACTCCCGTTCGTTGTTGATCGGCTACGCGGCCGCCGGAACGGGTTTCGCCGCGATGGGCCTGTCATCCTCGCCTTTTGTCATCGTGGGCGCGACGGTGCTGTGGACGATCGGCGAGATGATCGTCTTCCCGAGCCTGCTGAGCTACGTGAGCGATCTGTCGGGGCGGGACATCGCGGACCGGAACATGAGCCTCTACTCGGGCGGGGTGAGCATCGGCGTCATCGCGGCACCGACGGCGAGCCTGGCTCTGACCACCCACGGCGGCCCCTCGACGCCCTGGCTGGTCATCGGCGCGATCGTCCTGGCGGCCTTCGTCCTACTGGCAAGCGCCCGCCTCAGCACCTACACCTGGCGCACGCCCTCCGCCTCCGAGGACCCCGCCCCAGCGTTGGGGTCGTGAGTGTTTTCGCCGGTTAGAACCGGCCGTACCACTCACGAGCCCTAGAGGTGGGGGAACCTTGGTCGTGCGCGTTGCGGGCGGTTCTAACCGCCC